>JAYQBI010000032.1:0-9347 GCA_038137235.1 Opitutales bacterium
ATCATCATGCTCTTAATTGGCCAGCTTGCCACCCAGGCAATGCAGGAAGAATCCCGTATGCAAATTGATAAGGGTGAATCCAAGAATTACCTCGAACGGTTCCACGGGGTGGAACTCGCCTTCATAGATGTAACCAACCCCGATTCCGAGCAGGTGGTCGCCCTGCCCCAGCAATTGCTTGAGGACGGGGGCACGCATTATGCAAAGGACCTACCCTTTAAAGTACGAATTTTGGACTTTGGAAAGAATTGTGAATTCAATTCATTACCTCCCGCCCAACAACCCAGCGGTCCAACAGCCCTGGTTAACCGTGGGGTAATCGAGTCAGCCAACCTTGAAATCCGCCCAAAAGCAGAGGATTTCAGCAGCGAAGGCATGAATTTTGGATATGTGATCTTTGAACTTTTGGATGGTGCAGAAAGCATGGGAAAATGGGCGGCTATCTCCCACCCTGCTGGAAATCATTGGTGGGCACAGATCAATCCAAAGATGGGAGATCTTGCCTTTCAACCAATCCGCACTGGAGGGAGATTATGGGGTGCTACCCTCAGACCTGAAAGAGAATACCTGCCCTACTCCATCGAACTACTGGGAATAGCCAATGAATTTTATCAGGGCACGGATATTCCCTTTAATTTTGAGAGTGAAATCATTTTAAAGATGGAAGAAAACCAATCCCGCAGAGCCCTGGTTTATATGAACACTCCCTTACGGCATGAGGGAAAAACCTTTTACCAGTATCAAATGAACAAGGCGGCAGATTACACCGTTTTTCAAGTGGTCAGAAATCCAAGTTGGCTGGTTCCTTACATTGCCTGCATCTTGGTATCGATTGGTTTGCTCTGGCAGTTTAGTTTTCACCTCGCCCGGTTTCTCAACAAAAATTCGGGGCCCAGTAAATCGGTGGCATGACAGAAAAAACAAAATCCATCCGTTTAAAAATTCTCAGTTTCATCCTGATTTTTTCTGGAGTTTATTTTGTATTCTTTCCCAACAGATACACTGCACTGTCCATTTTTGATTTTTTTAAGGGTGAAAAAATTACTGCGGAGGAAACGATTAATCTGGATGCATTTTCCCGTATTCCCGTATTACGTGGCGGACGGGTTAAACCAATCGACAGTGTAGCACGCAATACTTTGCTGGTCTTACGAAACAAGAGAACTGCACTGGATGAAAACGGGACGAATGTGCCCGCGGTAAAATGGTTGGCCAATTTGTTATTTGCTCCGGAACGAGCCGATCAGTTAAAGACCTTCCTGATTGATCACGACCAGGTACTGGGAGTGATAGGAAAAAAACTCGCAAGTGACGGGAAGTATTTTTCCTACAATGAAATTGAGCCTTTTATTGAGGAAATTGAACGAAGTGCCCAGGAGGCCGGAAAAATTGAGAGCGAGAATAGAAGCTACTTTCACCAAAACATTATCGAACTTTATCACGGGTTGGTGCTGTACAGGAACCTCAAGACCACGCTCACTCCGCCCCCGCACGCCCCCTCCTCATCGGTGCATGACCATAGCAAACTGGAGCCTTTATTTTACAATGAAGAAAAGGACAGTGCCCGAACCGATGAGTATCGAAGGTTCAGGGATTTAACTACTGAGATTGCCCAGAATCCAGAGGGAATAAAAATGGGAAACAGTGAAGTGCTGGGCCCGCTGATGTACTTCATAGATTATTATGCACGCTATAATTTATTTGCCGAATTTTTCCCGCTCCCCCCCGAACCTGGAGAAAAAGGCGGGAAGTGGAGGAAGATTGGCGAGTCTTTAGTAGGAACTGAACCTCTTGACTCAAAGCAAAAAGCAGAGATTGATCCCGCCCGTTTTATCTCCACCGTACAGGCACTTGTTGCCTCACCGGATCATGAACTGCCCAAAAAAGTACAGAGCATCAGGGAAAACCTGAAAATGGACCCAACCGCACTTTTTGCCGCACAGTACGCAGAGGCAATCAAACTAAGAAAAGGAATTGATCCAATTATTGAGCACTACGAAAAATTGGGTGCCAGCTACCGCACTGAGAATGCCAATGCATTCAATCAAACGGTCACTCAGATACGATCAATTGTGAATGAGCGAGCGGGGGAAGAAGTTTCCACAATTGCATTTGAAAAAACCTACAACGGATATGAACCGTTTTACCGCAGTTCGATTGGATATATCTGGATCTTTCTGATCGCCTGCTTATCATGGCTGGTATCTGTTTACAGTAAGTCGGAAAACAGAACCAGTCATGCTGCCCAAACCCTATTGAACTGTGCCTACCTGCTAACGGGACTGGTTCTGATTGCCCATACATTTGGGCTTGCTGGCAGAATGTATATCGAGGGAAGACCTCCGGTTACAAACCTCTACTCCTCCGCATTATTCATCAGCTGGGGTGCGGTACTTCTGTGCTTTTTAACGGAAAAGTTTTTACGCATTGGAATCGCATCGGCGATGGGTTCATTGATTGGATTTGGTGGCCTGGTCGTTGCCCATAACCTAAGTATTGATTCCTCCCTTAATCCATCGGGAGACACCATGGAAATGATGCGGGCAGTGCTTGATTCGAACTTCTGGCTGGCCACCCATGTGGTCACCATAACCATTGGATATTCCACCACCTTCCTCGCTGGCTTTCTGGGAATCGCCTATGTGTTTTCCTTGCTCTTTCGAACTTTTGTAAAATCGACGGAAAAGGGAAAGAACCTGGACAAGACTTTATTCTCGATGATTTTTGGCATTACCTGCTTTTCACTATTCTTTAGCCTAGTGGGTACCGTTTTAGGCGGAATATGGGCAGATCAATCATGGGGAAGGTTCTGGGGATGGGATGCCAAGGAAAACGGTGCCCTCTTGATTGTGATATGGAATGCAATCATTCTGCATGCAAGATGGGCAGGAATTGCAAAAATCCGTGGTCTGTCCGCCCTGGCAATTTTTGGAAATGTGGTCACAGCATGGTCTTGGTTTGGAACCAATATGCTGGGAGTAGGCTTACATTCCTATGGATTCATGGATAAAGCCTTTGTTCCCCTGATGGCTTTCCTTGGCTCACAGGTTGCAATTATCGCATTGGCATATCTGCCTGCCCTGTTTTCTGTATTTGCAAGAAAACCGGCAAAGGCCGTTTGATTTTCTTTAAATAGATCAAGTGCCATTGGCAGACTATCGGTCAAATCCCATACGGTTTGCTTTCTTGCGGGCAATCCGCCAGTGCTCCTCCCAAAGTTCGTAAAGTTCATCACATTGTGCGAGGTAATCAAGGTGCTGTTGATCAGTAATTGCCTGTTCTTGATGAGCAGTAAAAATGATTTCCCTGAGGTATACATCTTTCCGGGGATGAAGAACCGGGGGTGGTTGCTCCTCACGGATCATTAAATATTCCTTCCTCTTAAAATTTTCGAGGAGTTCGTCCCTCGCAACTTCAAGATACTGCTCAATCCGCGATCCGATATTATTCTCATACTCCCGTATTTCCTGATAGCGGTCACCTGAGAAAAAAACATTCCTGGATATACCCGAACAACCAAATTGGAAGAGCAGGCAAAAGAAAAATAAGGAATGAAGCACACTTGAGAACATTATGTTTTTTATGGAAGAAAAAACTGCAGGGAGTCAATCCCTCGAAATGGAAACCTCAGGATTGAAGACGCCGCCGGGGAGTGCGATCAATGGATGCATTTAAAATGGGCAGAATATCATCCACCGGCCGGCCAAAGGAACATGGAAATGGAAACGGCTGGTCAGGAAGATTTAAGCGCTCACGAGTACCTGCGGTGAGATTAACCGTCAGTAATTTTTTTCCCGAATATTCAACAAGTTCAAAATTCTCAATTTCGTAATGGGCAAAAAAGTGGTTTTTGAACCATCCACGCAAATGGTACCCCTTTTGATCAATACTCAACCTTGACCATTCGAAGATTTGATCAAGCAGGCTTAAAAGAGAAATCATCGACATGATGATGGTGCCTGCCCAACTTACCAATGCACCAAAATTCCCAACGAATGAAAAGAATACAGCAACCACAAATAAAAACAGGGTAAAGCATGCATGCCTCCACCATACGGACTTAATTATGACAGGGTCTTTTGCAGTGCTCTTCCTCATATTTTAAACAAAGGAAAGCCCAAAAACTAAAAATTAACCAAGGGGGCGGAGCGTGGGAAACAAAATGGTATCCCGAATATTGGCTGCTTTGGTAAGAAAAATAACCAGGCGGTCAATTCCCATTCCCATACCACCAGCCGGGGGCATTCCATGTTCAAGGGCGAGCAGAAAGTCATCATCAAGCTCCTGGGTTTCCTCACCTACCTGCCGTAAAAATGCATCCCGTTGAACAGCAGGATCATTTTGCTCGGAATATGCGGGGGCAATTTCCTGACCATTGATGCAAAGTTCAAAAACATCAATGGTTGATGGATCGGACTGGGTAATTTTGGCAAGTGGGCAAAGCTCCCTGGGAATGTGGGTAACAAAAGTGGGTTGAACCAAGGTATGCTCAATTACTTTTTCAAACACATCATTGGTTACCTCAAAGTCCTCAAGCTCAGGATCCACATCGATTCCCATCTCTTTGGTCTTCTGTAATTTTTCAGTTTTTGGAAGTTCAAACCAGTCATCCCGCCCGACAGCCTCGAGGATTAAATCCTTATATTTTGCCTCACGCCATTGACCGGAAAGATCAATCACCTCCCCCTCCGGGCGCTCAACCTGCAAGGTACCCAGTGCACGCTCAGCAACTTGTTGAATAAGGGAGCGGGTAAGCTCCATCATCCCACGAAAATCCGAATATGCCTGGTAGGCCTCAAGCATGGTAAACTCCGGGTTGTGCCGGCGCGAAAGGCCTTCATTGCGGAAAACCCGGCCGACTTCAAAAACCCGGTCAAACCCACCCACGAGCATGCGCTTGAGATGAAGTTCCAATGCGATGCGCAGGTTAAAGTCACAATCCAATGCATTGAAGTGGGTACGGAACGGACGTGCTGCTGCACCTCCAGAAACCGACTGCAACATGGGGGTTTCCACTTCGATAAAATCCCGGGACCACATAAATTCACGAATTTCCCGAATGATCCGGCTACGGGTTTGAAAACGTTCGCGCGATTCATCATTTACCACAAGGTCAAGGTAGCGCTGGCGGTAAATTTGATCGTTATCACTAAGCCCATGCCATTTTTCCGGTAAAGGTCGAAGCGCTTTGGAAACGAGGCGATATTCTTTCGCCCGGACGGTTACTTCTCCGGTTTTGGTACGAAATAATGGACCACGCACTCCAATAAAATCACCAAGATCCAATTTCTTAAAGGCGGCATATTCATCATCTCCAATCTCATCCCTGCGCACATAGGCCTGAATTTTTCCAGCACGGTCCAGCAATTTCAGGAAAGCCGCCTTGCCCATCAGACGGAATGCCACAATCCGACCGGCTACGGATACTTCCGGGCCAAGTTCATCATCCTCTTTTAACAAAGCGACCGCCTCGCTTGATACATGAGATTGCTCCCAGTTTGCCAGGAAGGGATCGCTGCCTGATTCACGCAAACCTTCGAGCTTAGATTGACGAACGGCAACTTGATCACTGCCGTCCAGCGGGGAAGATGATTTATTCTGATCACTCATGACAAAGGGGAGAAAATGCCTGATTCCCGCTGTAAAGACAACGGTAATTCACAACCTAAGAGGAATGATAATTAACGCAGTACTTTTGCAAGAACCGGACGGAATCCAAGGTTGCGGAATCGATGATTCAAGGAATTCGTGGAACGGGAAGACGAGCGGCATTCAACTGCTGGCTTCATGTAGGCACCTCCGCGGCTAATCCGGAATTCATCCTGTTCAGAATCGTTAAGGAGTGTATTAACAAATGAATTCCCCACCCATTCCCGGACATTTCCGTACAAATCAAAGAGTCCCCAGGGGTTGGGCATTTTTGCACCAACCGGGTGAATTCGCTTCATGCTGTTTCCCCGGTACCAACCATGTTCCTGAAGTTCATGGGGATCGTCCCCAAAATAGTACTCCGTTGTGGTGCCGGCACGGCAGGCATATTCCCACTCAACCTCAGTGGGCAGGCGGTATTCATATTTTTCAGGCAAACTGCCATGTTGCTTACCCAGAATTGTGAGTGCTTTACAAAAGGAAACTGCCTCCAGCCAGGTGATATTATTTACAGGAAGATTGGATTCATGAGCCCCATTCATACTGTCGAAGAAGCTGGGATTGTTACCCATGATCGTTTCGTAAATTTCCTGAGTAATCAACAATTGAGACATCCAGTAACCATTCTTTACCACCACCACTTTGGTTTCATCAGAATAAGGAACTTTGATGGTAATTTCTCCACTTGGGATCCAGGATAGGCGTCCGATATTATGATCAAAATATTCCTCCTTAACTTCCTCTTCTGGTTCAGGAGCAACTGGAGCGATCTCCACTTTTACCGCAACCGGATGCCTTGGCTTTTCGTCTGAAACTGGAATATCGGTAGGAGCAACATCAAGAATTTCTTCAGATAATTCTGGCACATCAACCACTTCAGGTAACGGTTTTTCCAAGCGGGCATGCAGACGTTTGATTTGTTGGGAACGTGCATTCTCCCAAGCCCGCCAAAGAATTTCTCCATGATCTACCTCATCCTCACCACGATCCCTTTGTTGGGCTGGCTTTTCCACCCCTGATTCTTCCATTCTCTGGAAAATGGCCTTAAGTGCCTTATCTTTCCATCCGTCCTCATTGATGCCAATCGATTGATACTGCTGCAAACACAGGGCCAAACCGGCGGGCAACTCGGTTTCCTCGACCATTATGGTAAGAATTTCCTTATTCTCGGAAAGAGCAAAGCCAACTTCGCTCCTTACATAGCGCGAATCAACGGAACGGGGAGAAATGAAAACCAAAAATAGTACGGATTTTTTTATGGCACTGGCGATTTCCTCAACCCACTCCCCAGCAGGCTGGATGCCTTCATCATACCAAATATTTGCTCCTTTATCATAAAGCTGTCGCATGGCATCAAAGACCACCAGCTTGTCGGCATGAGCATAACTTACAAAAATGTGCGGACCTTCACCAGAATATGCCTCAAAGGGAGCCGGGACATCGGATGCGGAATGTTTAATTGCAGTAGTCATCAGGCGACTTTTCGTTGCAAGATGTAAACTGGATATGAACCAAATCCCTTAGCAAGTTCTAAGTTTCCAGCATATTCAAAATCAAAATCCTGATAACGATATGAGATCAAAGCGGCCACGGTTTCGGATACAAATACCGACCCAGGCAGAACAATGGGCTCGATCCGGGCAGCCTGATTAACATGCCTCCCAAAAAAGTTCCGCTTTTTCAACAAGGGATCAAATTCCTCGTAGACTGGTCCGGCATGCATTGAAATTCTGACCTCCAGCTTGCCATCTGAAGTTAAATCCGGCCAACTACCCTGAGCAAAAAAGTCCCGCAGTGAAATAGCGAGCCGCAGGGCATCATTCAAGTCATCAAACACGGCAAAGAAACAATCCCCCCAGCTGTTTACAAAGGCGGGCTTGCTCTTTATATCCTCCATCATTCTGGCAGTATTTCCGTGAAAGGCGTCCACAAATTTTGGAGTCATGTCCTCATGAACATTAGTGAATCCCTCCACATCTGCAAAAAGCATGGTCTTAACCGAGCGCATGGCAGTGACAGAATCCCCAAAGCTTTGTTTAAAACTAGGCATCGCTGGCTCAGCCTTAATGGGGGCAGGCTCCAACTTATCAAGCTCTTCAAGGACTTCGTTTGCACAAATGACCATTGGTTCATTGAAGGTTTTTCGCCATGATTCTGCAACATCCCCAGTGCCTCCCTCCTCTCCAGGATTACCATCCCAGAAAAGTAAAAGGTGAGGGTCTTCGTGCAGACCTCTACCCCTCATCGCAGCGAATCCAAGCATTACATCGTTGCAGAAAGAAAAGAGGGTATCATCCCCGTAATATCCTTCATTTGTCACATAATGAACGGAGGTGGCACGATCCAGGGCTTTTTCAAAACGGTCAACCCAGTTCGAACCCTCACGAAGTACGCTGGTTTCAATAAATTTATCTTTTTCAAAAGGTAAAAAAATGTGAGTTTCCCCTCCCCTTTCCGCCATAGCCTCCAAAAAAATAATGTCGGTTCCACATCCTGCTGAACTGTATCCGCAGGTGGCATCAATCTCATTAAGTCTTTGGTCTATTTTTGACCGCACTATTTCTTCGGCCTCCTGGGGGAAACGCCGCCTTTTGCCGGGACTGTCAATTAAATGGCCCGAACAGGCAACGATCCCAAGTTTGGGAAAGACCTCCTGAATCTTTTGCCTGATTGAATCATCTTCATATAGAAGTGAAATTTGCAAAGCCTGCTTGCGGGTGCTCGCAACATGAGCTGGTTGAGCATCCTCCATCTCCACCGCCTCTTGGTAAGCGTCCGCTGACTCTTTAATTAGGCCAAGGTAAAGATGTGCTTCCGCGATGGTTGCCTGTACCCAATAATTAGCATTTCCCGATTCTTTGATTTCCAGGCAAAGATCCCTCGCCTTTGCGGCATAATCGCGTGCTTTGGTGTAATTCATACACACAAAATGCATAAATGCTACATTGATGCATGGATAGTAAAGGTTATCTGCACTGGATTGGTTTTGACCAGACGAATCCTCACTAAAAAAGCCCTGCTCATATCGGGCAATTGCGAGATCGGCATATTCCTGCTTTTTTTCAGGGTCAACGGTTGTTTCACAAAGGTCCTTGTATGAACTCGCCAACAGGCTGAGCGTTTCCGTGTCCCGGGTGCCAGATGCAATCAGGTCCTCCAAAGTGGTTGCTGCACGACCAGGTGAACCTGCCTTGGCCAGTGCAAATGCAGATCTTTGAGAAAGTGACTTATGACCTTTGTTCTTCTTTAGCCCTGCCCTAGCCACATCATGGGCGAGTAAAAATTCACCCACATCAAGCATGCGCTCACAGAGCTCTAAAAAATCAGTAGCACTGGAACCGTCATGATCAAACAAGCGCCATTCCCGGCGGAGGCTAACCACCTTTCTTTTGGTCAGTTGTGACATTGACCAAGAGAGTTAAATCAATGTCCCTTCTGTGACGAGAAAAAACCTAAAAATCAGAGAATTGGTTACATTTTCTCGTAACGGGTGCGCAGCATTTGAGTGAATGCGGCAACCTTACGAGCTTTTCTCTTCTTGTCTGATGGTTTTTCAAAGTAACGCTTGGCACGGACATCACGGATGACGCCTTCGCGGTCCAGGGATTTTTTCAAACGACGAATAGCCCGGTCCATGGGCTCGCCTTTACGTAACTTAATTTCAATCGACATAATTTTTACAAAGGTTTTAAAAATAC
>JAYQBI010000032.1:9357-10437 GCA_038137235.1 Opitutales bacterium
TTCGTCAAGCGGGAACGGGACATGCCATTCATGCCTTTTTGGAAAATCGATTTTCTGGTGGAGGCTCGGGCTCGGTTATCCGAAGTCGCACACCCAATACACATTCCCTCCTCCGCAGTTCCCTGAAAGTATCAATTCGCATGGGTAACCGAAAGCGGCCATCGGTCTCCACGAGGACTCCTTCTTTCTCACGGCTCCCGGCAAATGCCAAAATGAGCTGAGCCTTGCCCATTCCTTTTTCACTCTCGGCAAAAAGTTCGTTGGAAAAATCCAGCGCCTCAGCATGACCAGGATCGATCAACCAGGTAATTTCCTCAACCAATTTTGCAAGAGCTTCATCAATCGACCAAAGCTTGACCACATTAATCCGGGTCTCGCCATCCCGGTTTGAGGCGATTCCTTCAACCACCATAATTTTTCCCTGCTCCAACCGGGCACCATATTGTTCATATGCCTCTGAAAACATTGGTAATGAAAAGTCCTTTTCTTTGGCAAGGAGGTTGAATCGGGCCCATGGCTTAGCATCTTTTTTCGTATATCTCCTTTCAATTTCAGATACCACCCCACACAATCGGAAGGAACGCTTTCCTTGAAGACTTTCGAGATCAGATGATTTAATGGTATCTAGCAACGGACCGATCCCGCAGAGTGTATCAACTGGATGGCCGGTAAGGAACAAACCGAGTAACTCCCTCTCCAGTTGCAATTTTTCAAGTTCATCCATTTCCGGAACTTCTCTCCCCCCATTGCTTCCAAAATCCTGCCCTCCGGTTTGCGGCTCAGTCCCTTCCCCGCCCATCATGTCAAATAGATTGGCCTGACCAGCCTGCCTGTCCTTCCGGCGCAACTGAGCTTCACCCATGGCACGATCCAAATCCGCAAGTAAGGAAGCACGATTCCCGTGCAGGTCATCAAAAGCACCTGATTTAATCAGACACTCCAATACCCGTTTATTGGCTGCCTTTCCATCCACCCGCTCGACCAGGTCTCCAAAGCTGAGAAATGGACCGTTCTCTTCTCTTTCCTTAACGATGTATTTACCAGCCACATCCCCAACGCCTATTACGGCAGATAAGCCAA
>JAYQBI010000033.1:0-10056 GCA_038137235.1 Opitutales bacterium
CAACTGACTCTATTCCAATATTAAAATGAGAAAAGTTTGCGTCAGAAATAAGGGTAGTTGAGTTCCGAAAAATTTTCCCACTGCCATTACAACTAATAATTGGGATATCTATTCCCTTCAATGTGTCTTCAATACTTGGACCGAAAACTTTTCTTGCGTCATTGAGGGGAAAATTACCACTGACAGAAAACTCTAGCAGCACGGAAGAATTTAATCGATTATGTGGAAAAAGTAGAGATCCGCTTAGCGAACCCAATGAATGGGAGATTTGCTTAGTTCTTAGCTCAGTTGAGTTTTCTTCAACTAGTACATCAATTTTAGCATCATTTATGTGACAGTCCCGGAAAGTTAAATCATTTGCTGTAATGCTGCCATAGGTTTGGGAGTTTCCTGGTTTGCCTCCCCAAATACCCGAAATGGAAAAATCTCCATAAGGAACAGTATCATTGAAAGAACAATCGGCAAATAATGGCATCCACCAAGTCCCTAGCCAATTTTCAATATCTGAGGGCGTGCAATTTCCCTTAACTAAAAAACGAAATTTGGCGGGATTCCAAGATTGCGTGTAACTACCAATTGCCTGACTTGAACCAAATTTTCCATATGCATGATGAATATTTATGCTTAGATCACCTCCTGCCTCTCCTATAAAACGGAAATTACCTGGAGGGGTTTCAAGTGCGGAAAAATCATCTGCATGGATGAAAAACTGAGACAACGAATTTTCTTCAATGGGTGAGAAGTTTTCTGAGAGACGGATTTTCAAAGAATTACCATCAATTACTTTCATCGTTCCTTGGGGTAATTTTGCTAACAAATTCCAATGTGCAGGATTAAAGTTCAAGAACCCGCGATGTAGCATATATCCGTCTTTCCTGTATGAAGAAGTACTTGCTGCAAGCCCCTTATCATCGGACATGAATGTTACTTTATTTAAAGTGTCAGAGCTTTGTAGAACGAATGCAGGGAGTGTTCCCTCAAGTTTGCCGCCGAGTTTAACTTGCTTGGTGCAAATTCTAGCTTTGGGCAGCGTTGGAATCGAAAAATCCTCGGAAAGATCTATTTCAAGATCTATTTCTGGGCGAAGGAAATCGAAATTCTGCTTTTTACCCTCTATGAGAACAGAATCGGCCCTAGCTTTCAGATAAAAGTTTTTTTTGGTGCCAAATTCTAGTTTTGAAATGAGTATCGCATTATCGATGAGATGTTTTTGATCGTCATTAATTTGCCGCAAATAAAGATGCATTGAGTCATCTGAGAAATTCAACAAAGCTTCTAGACTAATTCTAGGTAATGACTCAGAATATTTAAAAGCCATCGCTGTTTTTTGTTCAGCTAATTCAAGAAGGTCCCCAATACTGTATGCTGAGTCACTCCTTTCATTGGTTTGAACTGGTAAACTGAGTTTTCCAAGTATTTTAATTTCATGCTGCCCAAGTGCCAAAAAACCAGATACCTGATGGGATGTTTTATTTTTACTGCTCAACTTAAAGTTTTTCCCAGTAAGTAATTCTTTGAATTCTGATTTGAAATCAATGATGATTGTTGAAAGCTGAATATTTCGGAAAGGCGCTTCGTTGTTGTCTGCAAGAAATCTTGGATTTAAATCAATTTCAAGGCCTTCGAGTTTGGCGAAAACTTCGTTTTCTTGGGCAAATTCGATTTTTGAAATTTGAATGTTTGAAAAGCCCGATAAATAAGAACCATGAGTTCGTATCGAAATGGTTGAAGGTATTGTCAAAAAATCATTAAAAATTTTATCAACAATTAATGAAGGTATGGGAATTTTTACACTGCTAATGTTTAGGTAAAAAATTTGCCCCAAAAGCAAAAGTAACAAGGCTATCCTAAATTTTTCTCCGAATCGTTCAAATGAGTTGTTGCTACGGTAAGGCTTCACCTATGTGGTAGATTTACTTCAGCGGGAAGAAGAGAGAATTGATTCAAGTTCATCAATTAAGTGAATGGGAAGAGTACAAACTATATTTTGTTCCATTGACCCAGCATACCAAGTGGATGCTCCTATTCGGTCACTAAGGAAAAATTCAAATGCTTCTTGGTTACCTTCTGAAGGCTGTTGAAATTTTAGGGAATATCTCCAGGGAACCCAATTCCCGTCGATCCATGCACCATCTTTGTCAGGTAGCGAAGCAAAAAAGTTTTCTGCCCTAAAATCCAGTAGCCTTTCAAAAGTTTCACCATCAGATTCAATAGATAAAATAATAGGGTTTTCAGTAGTTTCCAGATGTTTCAAATTGATTTTATCTGGTTCAAAATCTGAAGGAAATAACGATCTTTCTCTAAATCGGATAGAAGGACTTTTAAGCAATTGCTCACAATGCTCATTGACTAGGCAAACCAGTGCTTGTTCGGTGACAAATGTTTTGAGAAAAGAAGAATCATTATTTGACTTACTAAAAAGAATATTTTGCCGGGTACTATCTACATAATCAATTTCAAGACGATAGTCCGGGTCATCAAAGCCATCAGCGGAAAGATGGGTGGTTGATGGATTAAAAACGATAAAGTCAGTTATCTCGATTGTATTTAGTTGACTGAATAAGTCAGCGATAGATAAACGATCTGCATCGAAGGTTAGGCTGGAAGTTCCATTATCCTCTAAACCAATCCAAAAATCTTTTGTGTCTTGCCGTAATGTCAAAGTCGATTTTTCAGAGCTTAGCTTGAGTCGGCTCACTTTTTGGGGTTCAATCGAAAATAATCTTTTCTCACGTAATTTTTTTGGCCAATCTGTTAAAGTTTCCAAGAGACTTGAAGACACCGTGAACGATACATCGTGAAGATCGCTCTGAACAAATAATATGTCTGATTGATCGGTTGCATTAAGTTCAAAAAATTTAATGTGTTGCCTTTTTCCTAAGCCCTTGACGAAAAGCTCGTGTATTGGAGCTTGCAAAACTTCTGATGAGATCGAGGGATAAAAGCTTTTTACATCGGCTGTTATTAACTGATTCAGTAATAAATTAATTTTTTCAGTATTAGCTCTAGCGGAAAATGGAAGAGTGAACATCCAGTCGTCTTTGACTCTTATCAAACTTGTCTGTGAGGGATTAGAGTGAGAATTTCTAGATGAGGCAATTTCGTCAATTGCGAAGAGTGGATAATGGATAAAATTAGGAAGTGCCCAGTCCATGAGTTTTTTCGAGAACCAATTAACAATACTAGAAGAAGCTTTCCAAATAATGCCGTCTTGAAGGTCTTGGTCATTTTGACTGAGAATATAAACGAAATTTTCATCTCTAGTAAAATTACCCAAGGTTAATTTGAGCGTATTTTGATTGCAGATGAAGTCAAATGAGGTTGAGTTCTCATCAAACCCATAGTCAGTTAATATCTCGCCTCTTTTGGGAAGTTCGCTCGTGAATATTAAAAATTTCGCATCAAGATGAGAAATGCTTGTTAAAAAATTCGAAATTACTAAGGGGTTGGCAGGCCAATTAATGGGGGTATCTAAATGCAACTCATTGAGAGCATTTTTTTTGAAGGAATAAGATTTTCTTTCCCCTGGTAAATTATGTTTCAGTAATTCTAATTCACTGACTGATTCAATAATATGTGATTCAAAAGAGATATGTTCTAGCTCTTCTTCCTGGATGTTTAAAAATATGTAGAAAACCAAAACTAAATTAGCTGCTAGTAGAATAAATGTTCGGTTTTTCATATTTTACAGTTCCTTGCGCAACCAGTTTACAAACACCCCAATTGCTAGAATGAATGAGGGAACCAAAGCAAAATAATATAAAGTTTTTTGAAAGTCACCACTGCCCATAGATATGTAGTAAGAATTAATCTTTTTTGGTGGCATTTTCAGCATATTCACTTGATCTTGCAGCCAGTAAATGAGGTTTTTTGCGAGTGTTTGATTGCCTGCAGCCGAATTCAATTTTTTATTTGAAAGAATTCTAGAGCATCCAAGAACTGCAAGTTTCCCATCACTATTAATATTTATTTCGGAAGAATTACTGGAGTGGGGAGTAGATGTTGCAAGAATTGGTACCGGTCCAGCAATATCTAATAGAGGATTTTTGTCAGGAGGAAAAGGACGTTCAGTCCAGCTTGATAATGCCCAGGAGTCTCGGGATGAAAAGAGAAGTTCATTTGTTTGAAAAAATTGCTCTTGATTTCGGTCAATTTCAACGGGACGACATCGGTCAGCAAGTATTGAAAATCCCTCTTCCGCTAGATTGGATACTAATCTATGTTTCTCCCCTTTAGGATAAGTTCGGACAAAATATGCACCCGTAAAAATATCAAAATTCTCTTTCTTTGGGTCGTGAATCAACATATCGTGGCATCGCAATCCCCACTCTTTTAGCAAGGGTCGAAGTCCCAGTGCCGGTCTGTCGGATATGCTGATTTCTTCCACCGGGTCCAGTGCAATCAAGACGCTGCCTCCGGATTGATTTAAAAAATTTCTAATCATTGAAATTTCTTTTTCCTGAAAAATGCCTTTGGGCCCCGCGATGATGATCATTTTTGCATCTACTGGGATTCTTTCAACCGTGCTCAAATCAATTGAGGAAACAACCATGTTGCGGTCCTCAATTAACTTTTTGAAGTCGGATAAACCAGAATCAATAGTTGAATCTGAAGGACTAAATTCTCCATGACCTCGGGTGAAATAAGCAACTTTCCTTTTTTCAGACCGGTTAGCTAAGTGAAGTATATTACTTACTATAGTTTCTTCACCTCTGAAAGAGCCCGGTTCCAATCGGCCATTTCCAAGCTCCTTCCAGTCCGAATAAAAGCCAGCTTCCCAAATTGACTGACGAGCAATCGATTCTTCCGATCGAAAAGCTTGACCAGTATCGTATGGGTTTATCTCACCGGTCTCCTTATAACGAAAAATAATACGTTTCCCGCTTTCTGGAGAGGCTACCACGATAATATTGGGTTCAAAAATTTTGTATTGATCCAAAATACTTGGATTCAGCTTTGGGGAATTAATATCAATACGATGAACCTTGATTGGAAACGGTGAATCTGCTCGTTCTAATGAATCTACTAGTAAGTCAAGATCGTGGATTAGCCGCTGGACAATTTTCGGAAGCTTGTTTGAGTTTTTGAGCGTGATAATAATGTCAATGGGCTGATTCACTTTCTCTAGAAGTAATAAACTTTCCTTTGATAGGGAATAGCGGTTAGCAGAGGTTAAATCGATTTGACTTTCGATTTTTGAAAATAAAAAGTTCAATCCCATAAATAAGCAGATGGAAAGACTAATTACGATCCAATGATCAAGCCTGCGGTTCCTTCTGGAATACTTGAAATCCATAATTTTATAGTTTCAACTTTTCCACTTGGAGAGAGGTAAGCCAAAGGAACAAACATGTTATGTTAAATTGATGTAATAAAGTTGAAAGATCGACCACTCCAACTGCAAAATGCTGAGCTTTGTTGAGTCCCTGATTGAGGGAACCGAGGCAAATCCCAAGAAAATCCCCAAATGTGTAAATGTTTTCATGGTCAATGCTTTCGCCAAAATCGAAAGCCATTGCAGTTAAATAAAGGGTTAGCAAAGTAAAGGAGAGCATGCCCGCAACCATTTGGTTATTAGTGAGAGAGCTGGCGAAGATTCCAACAGCAGTAAAACTACAACCGAAGCCAAAAAGAAAAATACCAGCACCAATCCATTGTTCAATCAAGTGGAAACCTAGCGATATTCCTTGAGAGGGAAACGCATAGCATAGCAGAAGGGGATAGCAAAAAGCCATACACGAGATGATCGTAAAGAATGTAATGGATGCAGTCCATTTACCTAATACCAACGCCATGGATCCTACTGGTGCAGTCATCATCGTTTCAAGGGTTCCAAGTCTTCTTTCCTCAGCAAACGAGCGCATCGTTAGAAAGGGAATTAATGCAGGGGCTCCAAAAATCAGTCCAATTACTAAAGATGCCAGGGGGGGCAGAATCCAATCAGTTGCAGTAAAGCCTTCAATGAAAAACCTAAACCCAACTCCCAAAAGAGCTAAAAAATAAAAGCACGATATGTAGGTGGCTGGAGAGATGAAAAGACCAAAAATCTCGTATCTTACAATATGCCAATAACCATTCATTTTCCGTAATTAATAGCAGGGTGGCGTGGTAATGGACGATTTTCTTTTCTGCCAAGGTAGTCTTTCTCCTCCCAGTTTTTTTTCGTTGCCCGTAAAAAGATAGTTTCCAAGTCTGGCCTCGAGATTTGAAACTCTGAAATTTTGAAAGATTCTATTTTTAATAAGGAGCGAAGAATCATTTCAGCGACTTCTTCCCCTTCGCTGGTGGAGAAGGTATACCTTCTTTTCCCGGAAAGTTCAACTGGGTCATCGAATAAAAGCTCACAATTTTCCTCAATTCTTCGGATAGCTTTTTGGATCTCAATTTTGCTTCCAATGGAAACTATTTCAAAATTTGTCTTATTAACATATTTTTGCTGCAGTTCCTTCATCGTCCCCTCGGCTACAATTTGACCATGACTTAAAATTATCATCCGATCGCAACAAGCTTCAACTTCGGACAAAATATGGCTGGAAAGTAAGAATGAGACTTCACCTCTTAATCGTTCCATCATTTTTCTGGTAACGGCAGATTGCCTAGGATCAAGTCCGATGGTGGGTTCATCTAGAATGATCAGTCTTGGTTCAGCCAAAAGTGAATCAGCAATTCCGACTCTTTGACGAAAACCTTTTGAGAGATTACCAATTTTACGCTCTGCAATTCTTCTTTCCAAATCACATGCGTCTAATGAAAGCCTGATTCGCTCTCTTTTTCTACTGCCTTCAAGTCCTTTTAATTTTGCTCGGAAATTTAAATATTCAATTACGCGAAGATCTTCTGGTAGTGGATTATTTTCAGCGAGGAACCCAATATGTTTTCTGACTTCACCTTCTTCTTCGGCCAGATCGACTCCACAAACTCTAGCTTCACCAGAGTCAGCGGGTATTAATCCTGACAAGATTCTTAGTGTAGTGCTTTTCCCTGCACCATTAGGGCCAAGAAAGCCAACAATCTCTCCTTTGCCAATGGAAAAACTAATTCCTTTGATCGCCTGAACGAGACCATACCTTTTACGAAGATTAATTACATCCACAATCGGCAATGGTTTTGGGTCGAGGTTCATAATTAATTCAATGAATTATCTAGGCAGGCAGTGGCAAGACCTTCTAAAGTTAGCCAAGGTTTAAAAATAGCTTTATCAATTAGAAAATCTTCGGCTTTCCCTCCAGTTTGAATAATAGCGTAATCATTAATGTTCTGTTCTAGAAACTGTTTTTGAAGTACATCAAGGATTCCGTTAAGCATTGGAAGATAGCCAAATTTAATACCACTTAACATCGCGGTGCTGGTGCTTTTACCAACTGGTAAGTCTGGCATACACTCATTACTTAAAGTGATTTTTGGCAATAAAGCAGTATGATTGCCGAGGAAGTCCAACATTCCTTGAGGTCCTGGTATGATGATCCCGCCTTCGTATCCACCTCCAACAGAGATAACATCAAAAGTGGTTGCTGTTCCCAAATCTATAATGATTGAAGGAAGTCTGAACAATTTAAAGGCAGCAATTGAATTGGCAATTCGATCAGAACCAATTTCTTCTGGATGAGGATAACTAATGGGCAATATCGATTGATTGCCAGAAGTTAATTGGTAAACAGAAGATCTGTAGTTTTCTGGCAGCCTTGACAAGAAGGCACTTTCAGCCAAAGGCACAACCGAACAGTAAGCAATTCTAGAATGTTGTTTAAAATCATTAATCCACTCCTTAGAATATTCAATAAATTCTGTAGTGAAAATCGAGCGAACAGATTCGAGAGCACCATTTTTCCAGATGCCAGCACGGCAAGAGGTGTTACCTATGTCGAGGCAAAGTAACGAGTGCTCGTGATCCATTCCTAGGCAAGGGATACTTCGCCAGCATGGGCAAGTTTAGTTTTACCACCCCGAAGCTTTACCAAAAGAGCTCCCGTTTGATCTATACCATTAGCGATACCTGAAAACCTTTCCTTGCCATTGTCGATTATAATTTTCTTTTCTCTCAAAAAATCGATCTTTTCCCATTCTTTTAAGAGTAATTCGTTGGCTTCACCACTAAAGCACTGATTACTTGCATCTAAAATCACTTTTATTAATTTGGCTGCTAGTTCATGAATGTGAAATTTTGCCCCTTTGATTTTAGATAGTGAGGTTGAGCAGTTCTTAATTGATTCAGGAAATTTAATACTTGAGGCGTTTACATTAAGACCCAAACCGAAAACCAAAGATCTAACATATTCCGACTCAATGGATGCTTCAGTAAGCATCCCTCCTATTTTTTGGTTATCGTAAAACAAATCGTTTGGCCACTTTAAGTGGAGATTATCAATATCAGCATACGATCGCAGAAACTGACAAATTCGAACACCTTGCCATAGAGTAAAATTTTTCATTTTTACTAATTCAATTTTGGGTCTCAGTCCAATACTCAGATAAAGGTTTCCTCCTTTTGGACTATACCAAATATTACCCCTTCGTCCACGGCCAGTAGTTTGATGATTCGCAAGGACAACCAAAGGTGTGCTCTCCCCTTCAGCCATCAGTTTCTCTGCCTCAGTATTCGTGCTTCCAGTTGAGTCAAATAGATGAAGGTTACATTTAACTTCGCATTGCTGAAGCCACGCATCCATTAACGAAGCATTGAGGTGATTTGGCTCTCCAGTAAGTCGGTATCCAAGATTTTGACTGGCCTCGATTGATAAACCCGCGTCTCGGAGTTTCTCGATTCTTGACCAGATTCCAACCCGGGACATGTTTAATTTTTCGGCTAAAATACTACCAGAAACATAATGAGGCTGTGCATTAAGCAATGTTCTTAGGACATAAGAATTTGGATTCTCATTTGGACTGAGCTTAAAAGCGGCTTGTTGTGTGCCTCTCTTTGCCCTTTTTCCTCTTCTATATTTATTCATCCCATGATCCAATCCAGTCCTAGATCAACCCAGTTCACGGTATGCACTGGGGAACCTGTTGAGATGAAGTGAGGTTTTGCACTGGCATAAGCTGCTAAATTTTTCTTATTAATCCCGCCACTCGCTTCAAGTACAACTTGATTATTGTTAAGATTTACAGCAGTAGCAACTTCTTCAGGGGGGAAATTATCCAGTAAAACTGCATCAACTTTTGCCTCTATGGCGGGTTCTAGCATGGACAAGTTATCGATTTCTACCTCAACTAATTTTCCATCCGCTTTTTCCTTTATTCTCAAGAGAAAAGTTACAAAGGAGCGGGTGTCTCTAATTCCAGCAGCGGCTAGGTGGTTATCCTTGATCAGAATCCGGTCAAATAATCCCATTCTGTGGTTGTATGAACCTCCACATGCAGTTGCATACTTTTCAAAAATCCTATGACCTGGGGTTGTTTTCCTCGTATCAAGAAGGCCGACTTTGTAAGGTTTAAGAACACTGACAAATTGGGAAGTCATTGTTGCAATGCCAGACAATCGTTGCATGAAGTTAAGCAAAGTTCTTTCGACAGCAAGAATTTGAGAAATTGAGCCTTTTAACAAACCAACCTTTTCTCCTTTTGAGCAGGTTTCACCATCATTCTTGAAAGATTTGTACTCAACATCTTTGCATCCAAAAGCTTTAAGTAGAAAAATTGCGAGTTTGGTACCACATATGATGATATCCTCACGGGTAATTAATGCTGCCTCACCACTTCCTCTGAGATTACAAAGAGAAGTGGTTATGTCCAGTTTCCATGAATTATCAGAGAGGTTTTCTCCCATATCTTCGGCTACGCTGCAACAAGTCAATAGATCAACAAGGTGTTGCGAGTTTTCCACATCCTGCCATTTTATACGATGGCGGAAATCATCAATTCGCAAAGGATTCAAGGTCACGAAACAGCTGTTAGTTCGACCGGGTTTCTCAGTTCAAGTAGTTGTCTTGTGTTCGGAATATCAGCAATGATTTCGCCAGGATCTGGACCCACTCCAATGAAGCGGATCTCAGGAACTTTCGTCAAATCAGTTAGGCCATTTGGATGGGCAACATCAAGCAGACTGCCAAGCATTTC
>JAYQBI010000034.1:0-10001 GCA_038137235.1 Opitutales bacterium
CAAGACTTACCCTCTGTGTTTCCACCCAAGTTGGGTGTGCTATTGGGTGTAAATTTTGTGCCAGTGGATTGGATGGGCTGAAAAGGAATTTATCAACTGGCGAAATTGTGGGACAAGTGCTTCTTGCCCGAAATCAGGCAAAGAGAAGAATTGATAACCTCGTTTTCATGGGAATGGGAGAGCCTCTCGCAAATTTACCTGCCCTTCTCCCTGCCCTTGACCAGATTCTTTCGCCCAAAGGGCTTGGGATTGGAGCACGCCACTTAACTCTCTCAACCAGTGGACTTGCTCCAAAAATTCTTGAACTTGCGAAATATCCTGCACAGATCCGCCTGGCGATATCATTACATGGGGGCGATAATGAAACCCGTGAGAAAATTATGCCGATTAATCACAAGTTTCCACTGGAGGAGCTTTTAAGGGCATGTGAGCAATTTATCGAAGAACGCAAAAAAATGATCACCCTCGAGTACATTCTCATCGAAGGTGTGAATGATGATTTAAAACAGGCTGAATTGCTTGCCTCCCATGCCCGCCGACTCAATGCAAAGATTAATTTAATTCCTTATAACAAGGTTGATGGCCTGAGCTGGAAACGCCCCACCCTCGATAAAATCCAGGCATTTTACAGGAAGGTGGAGAGTGGCAATCCGCCACGCGTAACCCTGCGGATGGAAAAAGGACATGACATTGACGCTGCCTGCGGCCAACTAAGGCTTAAAGAAATTAATTCTCCAACTTCTCAATGCTAATTGATCTTTAAATTGACTGTTTCTTATTCCTTTCTTAATCAATTCTTATGAAAATAATATACGCCCTTTTAATTGTATCCCTTGCCGGATGTGCCAGAAATTCCATTGATGTTGTAAACGAAGGTAAAACCATTGGGGTTTTTGAACCCAAAAGGGACTATGTTGTTGATATTCCAATGGGTAGCTCAAAAGTCTCTGGTGAATCATCAGGGGTTGAAATACTTGGAATTTTCACCATCGGTGCAAGTGAAACAGCCGATGGTGTTGATGTCAGTAGCAGGGGTGACAGTACCTTAAATCGAAACGGATCTTCCGGAGGGGCTAGCGTTTTTAGTCCTGCTGCTGCACTTGCTCCTGCTCTTGCACTTCTTCCAAAATCATCCGAACAAAAATTCAAAGCAGCAGCTCTCAGAGATGCATGCGAGAAGAATAATTGTGATGTTCTAGGCTATGCCATGTACAATGTTAACGAGAAAAATTTCTTTTTATTTAAAACCTATGATGTAAAAGTTAAAGGTTTCCCGGGCAGAGTTGAGGGTCTCGAAAATATTACTCGTACTTACACCCCAGCAGATTCTTATTGGCGCCAATCTATGAAATCTGCCCGATAATATTATATACTACCTAAACATATTTATTTACACAAGACCTGCACGAAAGTGCAGGTTTTTTATTTTAGTAGTTTGTATAGGCGAACATTCCGTATATGGCCCGTCGTGTCATAAGTTGAAAAACCGAGCGGAGTAGACATTTCAATTTCTCCACTACGCATCGAAATATCACGGTCAATTACTTCAACATCGATCAACTTTTCCTGATCAACCCAGAATTTAAAATGTGAAGCCGTTACCCTAAGGCAGCACGAATACCACTGGTTTTGCTTAAATAGATGTGCGGTTGCGGTTTCATTTTCAGAAGCATCAAATCCATCAATCGATGATATTCCTACCAATGCCCCACCCCAACCGCCCAAGATCAAAGTGGCGTGATTTTTTAAATATGGAAAAGTAAGGGAGCCAAAAAAATCTGTACCCATAATTTTCTTTGCTTGCCAATGAATCTCATAATTTACCCGCGGTAATTCATCCCCAATCCAATGCATGCCGGTTAAGGCGATGCCAAATTCAAGAACCGCACTGCCGTTACCGTCCAGTCCCACATCGCCATGTCCCGCAAAATCAGTAATCTCCCAGTTCTCAAGGCTCTGCCCATCGAAAAGAACTTTTGGAGAATTCTCTAAAACTGAATCAGCACTTGCTAATGCTGATTGAAATAATCCAAGACAAATTAGACAGAATACATGAATTACTGGCATAACAAATATTTCTAAGTGGGTGCACTGTGGAGTGCTACTGAAGCCAGCCTATTTAGGCCTCTCTATAATTTCAATTTCGTATCCTTCCGGGGCATCGACAAAGGCAAAGGTAGAACCCGAGGAGCTTAAAGTTGGCCCATCACTAAGTTCTTCTCCAACAGTCTTGAGATGCTTCTGAAATTCAGACATGCTATCAACCTCAAATGCAAGATGCATTAAATCTTCCTGCACTTCAACCGGACCTGACCCAGGAAAATAAGTGATTTCAATTTCTTCGTCGCTATTGGGCACAGCAAGAAACGCGAGCTTTGAACCACGGGGTGACTCATGCCGTTTCGTAACTTCAAATCCAAACACTCTTTGATAAAATTCTAGTGTTTTCTCCAAATCGTTGACCCGCATACGGGTGTGAAGAAATTTTTTAACTATGGAAGGCATATCGTTTGAAAAAGTAAACGAGGCACCTTGGTAAGTGCTAATTAAAAGCGAAAGTTACCTTGTATACTTTCGCTTCCGAACATGCATTTAATACGCTGATAGCAGCCTGATGCTCTGCGATTCCAGATGATGCTATTTCAACCTTTAGTTCTGCTTCCTCTTTCGACCTGGCACCACTACTTATTAATTGGTCACGCATTCCCTTTTGAATCTTCAAATTGGCGACCAAATCTGGCATTTCTAAATCCATACCGCTCTCAATTTCAGAGCCGTTTAGGTATACTTCCCCTTCATCACCAATGCGCACCTTAAGCATTTCCATGGGAGTAATGTCACTACTTGCAGCTTTTCCAGGAAGTTGAATAGATAACTCAGCCTCAGGCTCCTTAATCATAGTGGTTACCATGAAATAAATCAGCAGAAGAAATGTAACATCGATCATAGGAGTGAGGTCAACCTCATCCACATCATCGAGAATTTTCTTAAAGGTATCCATCGATTAGCCACCACTCTTGAATGTGGCAAATATTACATCAGCCTGTCCGCCATTACCGATTTCTTTCAATGTATCCTGCACCACAGAATGGGTAACCTTGGGATGCACACGAAGAAATACTTTCCATTTCGGGTTTCTCTTCACGGCAACTGAAACCTGTGAAATATCAATTTCTTGTTCTCCCCAATAGAATTTTTGACCTTCCGGAGTTTCATCAATGCTAATGATCGTTCTTGATGGGGGCTCCTCCTTTACCGATGAGTTGGCTGCAATTGGTAGGCCAGAAAGTGGGATGTACTGCTCAGAGAGTCTCTGGGCAACAACCATAAAGAATACAATAAGGAGAAAGACCACATCGATCATCGGAGTCAAATCCGGTGAATCGTTCGTATCTGGAACAGAAAATTTTGCCATCTACCAAAAAACGAAGGCGGAAATTAATAGGTGTAAATCAGGCAGGTTCCTCAGCCACTTCTTCGTAGGCAGCACCTTCTTCGTAATACTCCTCTCCGCCAGCTTCACCTTCTTCAGCAAAACCGCCACGGGCTGCCCGAACAAGAGTAAACACCATCGTCCCAGTAACTTGATTCACTTCTGCAACAATATTTCCAAATTTGGTTTTAAATAAAAAGTAAGAGACTAAACAGGGAATGGCCACCACGAGACCTGCAGCAGTCGTCCACAACGCACTACCGATATTCCCAGCCATTTGCTTGCTCGCTTCGCCACCCATTCCCTGGGATGTAAGAACAGCAAACGCTCCGATCATACCAACGACCGTTCCCAACAATCCGATCATAGGTGCGATGGAGCCAATGGTGTTAAGCATATTGATCCAGGTAAAGGGTTTGGCCAATTCTAGCCCAGATTGCTCATCCAATCCCTTCTCAATTGACTCGATGTCCAATTCGTCATCCTGAATTCTTTCCAACCCAGCCTTTAAAACAGAGGTAACTGGCAATTTGTATTGATCACAAAGGGCTTTCGCTCCTTCAATATTAAGGTTTTGAATTTCCTGCATGATCGGCTCGATCACATCATCCTTGATGAATGCTTTCCTGCGAATGGCAATGCTGTTGAAGATGATCAGGGTGATCCCAGCAAGAATCATGAGAAGGAAGATGATAAAGAAGGTTGCCCCAAGATTGTTCCAGGCTTGTGCAAACAAATTACTATCCTGTGCTAAAGCTCGACTAACAAGCATCCCAGGGGAAACAAATAAAAACGCGAGTAGAAGTACGGGTAAACGAAACGGGCCTATTTTCATAATGGTTTTAGTGTTATTTAAAAAGAAAAGGAATAATTTTGGTTAAGGTCAACGCGTTTTGCGTCAGGAAGAAGGTAAGGCTGCCATGCGGTCCATGCTCATTTTTTCCCATTTTGTTTTGGGAAAGAATACTTTTACCTGATTATATACATTTTTTGCCGCCTCAATCAGCTCGAGCTTTTCATAGGCATCACCAGCCATCATCAAGGATTCGGGCAACCAATCCAGCCCCACCCTTGCATTTACGATTCCTTCAGTTACTTCAAGAACCGACTGCCGGTAATAATCGGCCGCTTTAAGCTCATCCCCTCTTGCTTCGTATTGCCTTGCATACTGTATCCGAATTAAGGAGCGTAGTAATTTGTAGAGAGAAAATTCGTTGGTGTTTCGGGAAGGTGGCTCTTCATCCAACTTTTTAAGTCCCTGAACGGCAGAATTAAACATTTTGTTGGCCGCGTCTGCATATCGCTTGTCCTTACTCGCAGCTGGAGCATAAACTTCGTATAATTTAACATAACAATATACAGGCCAGATTTTTAAAATATCATTGAGCGGACTCTCAGGGTCCTTCGCAACAATAGGAGATAAACGTGCATATTCGCTGATTGCCTCAGTGTATAATCCTTGACTGCGCAAGGAATCCACAAGCCGCAAATATGATTCATGATCAGCACGATCATCTCGAATGGTAATGCGTTGAAGGAGTGCTCTGGACGCCTTTGCTGAGTCAGGATTTGCAGAAATCATTTTTCCGCAGAGCTCAAGTGCAGATTCTGAAAACTCACGATAACCGTATTCATCTAATTTGGTAAGGTTTAGCCTTGATAATAAATAAAAGGCTTCATTGAACTGTTCCATAGCTACAAGTGCTTTGACATAAGTTAAGCAATCATCGTGAATGGCAAGATACTCAAAAGGCATTTCCAGGAAGAGCATCACTTTGTACATTTGAGGCCTTAATGCTTCAATGACACGAGGATCGTACTGTTCATTTGCAAGGTATTGCAGGTAGGTTTTAACCCCTTTGGGCCACTGCAATTCGAATCGATCAATATTTTGATTACGAAGATCACGAAGCTGCAATTCTATGGTGCCACCTCCCTCCATTTTAGCATACACAATGCCTTTTTGGGTATCCAATCCCCGCAACTCCATCGATCTTGTGGCAGTAGATTTCAAATACCTTACCTGTACTGGAATGCCTCCTGCATATTTTCTAAAGTAATCTTCCCCAAGCAAGCTGTTCGCCAATAAGACTACAGCAAGCAGGCAAATGTTTTTGTACAGCGTAACGGTCATTTCAAAAACTTTCTTTGCCAGGCAACATATTGTTTTTCGATATTTGAAACCTGATCAATTTGACCAGCTTGCTCGTAACAGGCAATGGCTTGCTCATATGACTTAGGTGCCCATTTGAGAGCACTTGGAAAGTTAAGCGTAGTCTCGAGAAACAAAAAAGCTGCCCCAGCAAAGTCCTTTTGTGCTTTTACGCATTGGCCCATCATAAATGATGATTCTGCCCTCATCTCCAAGGGAGCTTCAGTGTCACCACGGACTTCTTCAAAGGAGGATTTTGCACGCAGGTATGATTCGGCATCCTTTGACTCCTCCGCAACTTCAAACCAGGAATTCCCTCGTCGTATTCTTGCATCATTAGAATTGGCATGCCAGGTGGAGTTGGTGAGTGCAGATTCAAAATGGTTGGCAGCAGCTAGAAAATCTCGGTCTTTTTCTTTCGCTTTGCCGATTAAATAATGTGCATCAAATAAGAAATCTCCCCCTGCATCACTGTAGAGTTCAACCAGTCTCTCCATCGCTGAGACCGCATCATCAAGGGAATTTTGAGCCAGCATTTTTTCCGCCATCCAAACAAGCACCCCAGCACTGGCTGAAGGAAAGTCACTGGTTTGTGGATTATAATCTCCACCCGCCCTTGACCCAACGCGGTCCAAATTTGCCCGCATTCTAAGCTCGAGGGTTTTCTGGCCGCTCTCTTCAGCTTCTCTGAGGAGGCGAACAAATGCAACTTTGGGAGAAAGATCGGATGGAAATTTATCCTGCAAGCCTTGGTATTTCTTTAAATAGCCCTTGAATTTAGCAGCATAATCCTGATTTACAAAAATGGCTCCACGATATTTTACCATTTCAGAATAAATTTTAGAGTCCATACCCTGATAATTTGCACCGAGCATAGCCAATAATTTTTTTCTGTCCTGAATAATCTC
Organism: Opitutales bacterium; assembly: GCA_038137235.1. Classification (GTDB taxonomy): domain Bacteria; phylum Verrucomicrobiota; class Verrucomicrobiia; order Opitutales; family Seribacteraceae; genus Chordibacter. The sequence continues at coordinate 6,494 of JAYQBI010000034.1, forward strand.
CTCCACCGTGCCAGAAACTTCTTCCTCGATACCCTGACGATTCCTGAAAATAAATGACACAGGGTCAGAAGGTGTTTGAATTTTTTTGAGTAAATCAAGGGTTAAGCCAAACAAATCCTCATACTGCTTATATTTATCACAGTACTTCTTTAAAATGTCATCCACTCCGATGCTCGAAGGATCATTGCCGTATTTCCTTATATCTTCGAAGTATAGGTTTAGCATCTGGGAAGGCATTCCCTGTTTTTCAAGAGCAAAGCCAATTTTTTCGGTGGCCTTGGCTAATTGAGCACCTTCAACAGAGCCAAAATCTTGCACATATCCTTTGTAAAGATTTTCCAACTCCTTGTAGCTAATCGCGGTTGCAAGGTCATATAATTCACCGAAGTCTAACTTGGAGTCCTCACTCAAGTCGAACTCACCCAAATCACCATACAAGGGATTGTTAAGCTTAGCCTTGATTGATTCGAATTCTCCAGAATCAATTAAGTCATCAGCATTTTTATCGTTTGTGAGATAAAAATTAACCAAGCCTTCAGGATTATCCGCCACTCTTTCGAGTAACCCGCCCTCGTTTGAGATTGAATCGGTGATTAGGGCAATATTTTCTGTGTTTTCACGAACAAGGCCGTAATTTTCACGAGCTAAAGTAATCTGCTCAAAGTTAGGTTGACTATCGGAAGCAACCTGGCTGATGACAAGATCGCCCATGCTTAAGTATGCTTCTGCCACCGTTTTATCATCCGGATAAAGGGTAACAAACTGCTTGAAAAGCCGGATTGCGTTGGCGTTGTCTTCCGAACCTTGGTATGCGACCGCGAGCCTGAAGAGAGCCTGCTTCGCGTACTCTTCGTCAGGAGAAAACCTGGCCCGGGTATTTTCTGGCCATCCCCCAATGATTTCCTCTCCTCCCGAGGCCACTACCCGACCACCCCCAGGCTTGGTTGTTAATTTCCACAATGAACCTGTAAACCACACAAAATAACCCTGTCCATTAGAATACAATGGTTTGCCGTTAAGCTTGGTTGGTTCGAGTTGTTCTCCGTTCGGCTCATACACTGGAAGGTATACTCCATTGGGATCTGGGGCGGCTTCTGCTTTTTTTGGCTTCGTTACAGGTGTTGGAGCAGCAGGCTCAGGGAGTTCGAGTTCATTATCAGAAGGAGCCTCAGTAAGGCTGGCGTCCTCTTCATTTTCTGAGGAATCCACTTCTTCAGCCTCATCTCCCCCGCATCCTGTGATGGAAAGTGTCCATGCAAGGGATATGATGGAGAAAAACACCCAGAATAATTTTCTGCTGGAACCTGATGTAACAATTTTACAAGTCGTCATGATGATCAGTTTTCAAGCAGGGCTGCCTCATCCAGGGGCAATCCGTCCAAACTTACACCAACCACAGCACCTAACAAAGGTTTGGCATAATCAAAATTACCAGTGGCCAAGAGCGCAAGGCCGCTCATGTAGTTAGCAGTTGCCATGGCTGCAGGGTTCAAATCCTTTAAATTAATATAGCCGGCACCAGGAGTGAAGGACCCATTTTCAAAACCGGCAAATTTTTGGAGCAGCTTCTCAAATTGTTGCCTTTTAAAGAACTCTGAACCCATCATGCCTATGAAATCACGGGCATACTTATCTTCAGGCTTTAAAGCGAGGAAATCATCACACAATTCAAAAAAGCGGTCATAGTAGTCTGATGCTTTTTGTTTTGCATCAGCCGCTTTTTGTTTATCCACAGAGGCAAGTGATGATTGAAGTTCCTGAACAATTTTAAGCTGGTTCTGAGCCTCCTGCCTGTAAGCGTTCGACATAATAAAAGTAACATCTGCACGAAATTTATTAAGTTCCTTATTTTTAAGGTACGCTTCTCCAAGTTCGATCGATTTTTCGCGGAACTTTACAGTATTTGCCGATGCGAAAGCGGCATAGAGAAAATTTTCCACCATTTCGTGCTCTGGAAAATCGTTGTACAGCCAATAAAATGCCCAGAATGACTCCCATTCTCTTTTACACGCCTGAAAGTTGTCAGCCTTTCTCCAGCGAAGAATGGTTGTAAAAGAAGGAGTATCCTGAGCTAACTTCAAATGGCTGCGGGCACTTGTTGCCTTCATCGCTAGTTGGTTTTGCATTTCTTTCAGAGCGGATAGTCTGCGGGGTGGGATACGCCGCCCCTGGGCCTCAATGAAATTTTGTATCCGTTCAACCTCCGAGGTAATAGATGCAGCACGACTTGTGTAGAAAGATACAATCTCCTCGGTAGTCATGGTGAGGGCGAACAGTAAGGATGCTTCAACATGACGTTCCTGCTCTTTGAGAATTTCTGCACCCTGCATCAGGTTGACATTCAAACGAAGATCAAAACGCGCTGGCGTGTCGCCAGATAATCGAGGCAACAGAGGAAAAACCTCGTCAATTCGTTTGGTTTGAACAAACATTTCAACCATGCAGGAAACTGCATATGCAGCACGATCTTCATCCTTGGCGAGGTCTGAATATTTCAAAAGATCCGCAAATGCCCTTTCTCCTTTAACCCAACTTTGTGTGATGTGATAACACTGAGCACGACCAAAATAAAGATTCATCAGCTCACTACGTTTAACAATTTTTTTCTTAAAGGGCTGGTTTTCATCCAAAAGAATTTCAATAACTTGGGCCGCCTCCAGCCACTTGCTTGGGTCTGTCCCGGCAAGTGCACGCAAGCATGTAGTCCGTTGCTGCATGGCAGCTACTGCATTTTCATTTTCAGGATACTTATCGACAAATTTAGCGAAAGCATCTGCGGCCTTTTGCATATTGGACATCTCTCCAGTCTTGGCAAAATTCTGGACATATCCTACGCCGCGAACAAAACCAAACTGTTCAAGGATCTTTTCCACCTCGGGGTTACCCTCATCAGCAAACCGAATTTCCAACTGATCTAAATAAGGTGCCGCAGTGGCGTAGTCTCCTTGCCCGATCAATTCCTGTGCACCGCTAAGTACTTGCCGCATAGGCATATCAGCAGGGTTTTGGCCCAAAAGACCGAGCTTAAGAGCACAAAACGGGAACAAAAAACTGATAAAGACTCTTGATTTAGAGAACATAGGGTGTGGATACGGATAAAAGACCTAGCCCTTACCACTCGCAAGCATTTTTTGAAAGTTTTCCTTCTTACCATGGCACGATAAGAATGGGTGCAATTCATATTAAATCTGGAAACAAAATTCTGAGATCATAAAAATAAGAAAAATTAGCTGACTTTGTGCAAATTCATCATTCCTTTTGCTTGCCAATATCGTTCACCTATCTCGTACTTTGTTTAAATCTCAAAACATGGCTCAAGCTATTGCTAAATTACTTTATTATTACCAAACATTAATATGCGTTGCTTGCGTAGCCCTGCCCCTCGGATGCAGTCAGCCTTCGAATGTGGAGACTGCCTTGGATGAGCAAATTCTCCATTTTGGTCTAGGTGCCGAACCACAGCACCTCGATCCGCATCTCGCAACCAGTGTTGCGGCTCATAATATTC
>JAYQBI010000035.1:0-9939 GCA_038137235.1 Opitutales bacterium
CACGGATTTTATTGGCCTCTGCCGCGAGAAGACCCGGGAGCGTATGAAGCCAAGACTCTCTCACAGGTAAACCTTCATCTCGGGCAAAACAACCATATAGTTTCAGGAGCACTGCTTGGGGATCACCAGCCCTCGCAAATGAGCTCAAGGCTGTCCGCAACAATTTTAACCGAGGGGAGGGTTCAAGTAAGTGAGAACCGTTTTGCAAATAAAAGCGGGCAATTTTTGAAGCCGATAAAAAATGAGTAGGATTGCGAGCCAATTCGCGGAAAGACCGGACTTTTTGATACTCTGCTACAAAGGGAATCGAAGAGGGGGAACGGTTTGGATTTAATCGGCATTCCAGGTCGTCAAAAAGATCAGGTGGAACTAATTTTGGCATCTTTGCTAACGAAGCAGGAAAATGAGCAGAGCATAGACCGTTATTTTCATCAAAAATACGGGCACATGAAAATCGACCACCTGCTGGCTCGATTGATAAAACAATACCAGTTAATCCGGTTTGAACAGCCGACACTGATTTACAATCTTCAGGGTACTGGCGGTACCACTGCACCACCAGAGATCAACATTTTCATCCCATCCCCTACGGAAACATCAATCCGATGAATTTCCTCCTCGCTAACAAGAAGTAAAAATCCACTTGTTGGGTTGGGAGTAGTGGGCACAAAAACATAAGTAAGATTACGACCAATTTTGTCAGAAACATGGGTTGATGAGTCGGCAGTGATAAAACCAAGGGCGTAGCAATTCTTGCGCGGATACTCAATCAGGCAAACTTCTTTAAAAACTGCACGATTTTCCTTCCCGAAAGTTTCCACGATTTGTTTTACTGAACGGTACACCGCATTGATAAAAGGCACTTTGTCAAGGATCCGCTCGGTCAGGTTGATAAAAACTCGACCGAGAAGATATTTAGAGAAGTAACCTAATGCAGTAAGGAGAACCACACCAATTACAAGTCCCGCACCAGCAAGCAGGGTCTCCAAACCAAAAAAGGAATTCTCTTCACTGAGCCCAAGTTGATAGGCTAGCCGGATTGCAGGATCTTTGAATAAATCCAATAAAAAATTGATCACAAAAATGGTCGTTCCTAGTGGCAAGAACACTAAGAGACCGGTAAGAAATGCATTTCTAAAACGCCGAGAAAGACTTGGGGGAGGTAAGGACACGATGGTTTTTTGTTAGCGTTACCCAAGATTTGGAGCGAGCCGAAAATCCGGCCAAGCATCAAGTTTTTTGACCATCCCCATTACTTTCTGCTCCTCCAAGCGCATCACTTCCCGGTCCACTTTCTCCAAGTCATCAAATCCAACAAGATGAAGCCAACCATGTATGAGGTACAAGGAAAGTTCCTCAGGAAATGGAAGACTTCGGGTATGTGACTCCTGTTTAGCCCGATCAACTGAGACGCAAATTTCTCCTGCCATTCCGTTTTCTTGATCGGCGGGAAAAGTAATCACATCCGTCGGACGAAAATCCTGAAGAAATTTCCCGTGAAGATCGCAGTGAGACGACTCATCCATGAAAACAACGGACAATTCGCCTGACAAACCATGATGATGGACAGAAAAAATGATTTCAAAAAAATGCTCAAGTCTGGAGAAATCGTAAACCAATCCACGATACTGGTTTGCCACCTCAATTACAGGAGAAACTGAAGGAGAAGACTTAGCTTGCATTTGGGGAGAAAGGATCTCGTGAATCCTTGCCTTCATCAGGATACTCAATCCGGGAGTGTAGCATGTTCAAGGTGGTTTTGAGAAAACTTTTCTTTATCGTTGCAACTTCTTCAAGAGTTAATGGACACTCGTCAAGTTGACCATCCTCCAATCGATCCTGAAAAATGGAATCGAGTAATTCCTCAACGCTGTGATGCGTCACCTTTTGCAAGGAACGGGCCGCGGCTTCCACAGAATCAGCAAAGAAAATAATCGCACTCTCCTTGAACCTCGGTCTCGGGCCATCATAACGGTAGGTTGACTCATCCGGTTCTGAGATTTCTGATTCACCATAAGGCAAGTTGGTCTGCATAGACTTTTGCTTCGCCTGAAAATAAAAGTATTTCACCAAGGTGGTGCCGTGGTGTTGTCGTATCACATCTCTAATCACTTTCGGCAAGCGATGCTCCCTGGCAATCTCCAAGCCCTCCTTGACATGACTTTTTATAATCAATGCACTCATCGCAGGATTTTGGCGATTGTGAGGATTCCCAAAATCTCCCTGATTTTCTGTAAAATAATTTGGTTGAATCATTTTCCCAATGTCATGAAACAATGCACACGCCCTGCAAAGCGTGGGATTCGCCTTTACTACCAGGGCCGCATCTTCAGCCAAATTTGCAACCATCAAGCTATGATGATAGGTGCCAGGTGCTTCAACTTGCATGCGACGAAGTAACGGGTGATTATAATCTGTGAGCTCAAAAAGTGTAGCATCCGTTGCCACCTTAAAGGCATTTTCAATCAAAGGCATTGCACCCAGAACTAAAGCACCTGTGAAAACTGAAACGACAAATGAGGCTAGTGCATGATTAACCGGTACGATCCAACCGCTTCCGGATGCAAAACCAATACCAAGGGCAACCAGAGCACCAGTAATACCGGCCATTGTTCCTGCTTTGAGGACAGCACCACGCAACCTCACCTCTCTGCAGAAATAAACTCCGACTAATGCAGTGCAAAGTGAACCAACCAACATTTCGATTCCAATCTCCTGCATCGCAGCATGAAAGACGCAGGTCATCATTGCGGTAAGGGTGGCCATTCGTGGCCCGACCGTAATCATCACGATCATTGGTGCAAAAGCTATGGGTAAAAGATAGGGCAATAAGCCTATAAGAATGGGGCTATCACCAAACAAATCAGTTTCTCCCAGTTCCATCACAAAGCGGGAAATGCCAAGATTTGCCAGAATGGTAAGGGCGACAATAGTAGACCTTGATCCATCAGACCAAAAACTCGGCAATACAAGCCTTACATAGACTACACCAAAAAGCAGGGTAACAAATGTAACAAATATACGCTTGGGTAAAAGTACGCTGTCTTCCAAGGCTAATTCGAGGTATTCCTGATATTTTTCTAAATCAGCTGCCGTTACCTTTACCCCTTTACGCAAAATAATCTCTCCTTCCTTTACCGATACCAGCGTAGGCTCCATTTCTGCTATGGCACGCTCCTGTGCCTCGGTGGTCGCGACCCTGTCAATCGACCTCAAGCATAAGCCCTTAGTAAGGAATGCACCAAGGTCTGCAGCCAAATCATTTCGAAGTTCCTGGGCGGCAAAGGAGGAGTTTTCATCCGCTTGATCAATCACATCCCGAAAACTTAGAGTTTCATTTTCTCGAAATTGAGATTGCACGGATTCATTAGAATCAAGGGAAAGTAAAAATTGATTCAATTTTGGATATTCGGAGATCAATCGACTGATTACTCCTCCGCCAACTCTGTCTTTTGTGCGGTCATAAACGATCAAGTCATTGGAAAATTGAATCATTTGGGCATTTATTCTGGCAGTGGCATTGGACTCGGCTAAAAACTTTTGATCCAAAGAGGGAAACTGCACCACACCAGTAAGATGCAACTGGGAAAGGAGTTTATTCCCCTGATCAAAAAAAGATAGCCCGCCCATTAACGAAGAAAGCATAATCGTATGTGCTTCCCTCTCGGATAGCGTTACCTGAAATTTCACCTTCAGTTCTTCCATCAATGATAAAAGTGCCATCTCCATTGACTCTTCAGGCATTCCGGTAACCGCGATCATTCCTTCACGGAAGCGTATCATTGATTTGGCAAAGTTCTCCTCGCCAGCAAAATCTCGGGTAAATTCTCTAGGTGTACTACTTCTTATCCATTCCTCGGCTTCTTTTCTCCGTACCTCGCTCAGAAAACTAAATGTGCGGTCACTGTAAACATTCTCGGGAGCAACTTCTCCCAAGGTTCTAAGTCCGGGCGGTTCCTGCCCAACAAAGCAGATCAAAATAATAGCGACCCCAAAAAGCAGTGTCTGAGCAAGATTTTTTCCCCAGTTATTCCAAAATGCAGAAACTCCATCTTTGGGCATAACTAACTTTTCATCATCCTGAATCATTCGCCTCCTACGGCTGCTTCCTCGCCGTTTAAATTCATTTTTCTCCCTTTTGGCCATTGATAGAACTTTGCTTTAGAATGAATTGTGCCTTTTTTGCTTACGCACGATCCGTCCCGTACGCTTTGATTATTCGGCTAACCAGAGGATGCCTGACGACATCACCATGATCAAACTCGTGAAAATGCACGCCCTTTACATCAGAAAGTATTCTCTTTGCCTCACGCAATCCAGATTCCTGCTTTGCTGGTAGATCCACCTGAGTTAAATCACCAGTCACCACCATCTTACTGCCTTCGCCAAGACGGGTCAAAAACATCATCATTTGTGAACGGGTTGTATTTTGAGCTTCATCAAGCAGGGCAAAACAGCGGCTAAGCGTTCTTCCTCTCATGTAGGCAAGAGGAGCTATTTCAACGACTCCCGTATCGACTAGTTTTCTTGACTCAACCGGTCCTAAAACCTCATCCATGGCATCATAAAGCGGCCGCAGGTAAGGAAGTAACTTTTCCTCCAAATCACCGGGCAAAAACCCAAGAGCCTCGCCTGCTTCTACCGCAGGTCGTGCAAGTACAATACGGTCGATTTCACCTTCCAGTAAAGCATGCAAAGCTGCAATCATAGCCAAAAAAGTTTTTCCGGTTCCCGCAGGACCGATTCCAAAGACTAAGTCATTTTTTAAAATAAGATCCAAAAACCTTCTCTGACCGAGATTCCTGGGTACCACCGATTTTTTTCGTATTTGTAATTTGATTGGTCGGTTGAGGAGTTCTTTTAGCTCCATGCTTTTTCCACATTTCACCTTCTCCAAAAATCTTAGAAAATCATATTTTCCGTTTGAAAAACCTTGCCGATTGGCATCTACAAGCAATGAAAATAATTTTTCGCAATCAGCAACGCCATTGTCTGAACCTTCGATGTGTAAAACATTTCCCCTTGCAACCACTTTTATCCCGAGGGCATTCTCAATGGCCAATAGGTTTTCAGGGCTTTCACAATAAAGTTTGTGAAACTCTCGCTCCGATTCAAATTCGATTGATCGATTCGGCATTGTTAAGCCCTTAAAATAAAATGAAATGCAGAAATGCCTAAACTCAGCGAAGTGTATACGCGTTGAACATGCCTCGCACTAGATCGGTAAAATAATTCACAAAACTCTTATAATATCTTTTCTACTGATAGGTTCGCAAGCATCTAATCTTTGGTTAATTTGCGATCTTTCCCATTGCCAAAGAGAAGTAATTCCACATCAAGAACCTATTATTTTTACTGAATTTGATGAAAATTTTATTTGTTAGTCCCGAAGTCAGTCCAATTGTCCGCACCGGTGGATTAGGAGATGTTGTGGGTAGCCTACCCATTGCCATTAATGGGCTTGGTGCTGATGCCAGAATTTTATGCCCAATGCACAGAGTTTGCACTGAGATAAAATCAAAAAAATACTTAAAAGCAATAAGCGTCAAAATTGAAGATTTGCACCTAGAAGGAAAAATTTGGAAAACGAACCTACCAGGCAACAAGGTTACTGTTTATTTACTCGATCTTCCCGAATTTTATGATCGTCCCGGGGTTTATGCTGATCAAAATGGTGATTTTCCTGACAATCCCCAAAGAGCATTTGCACTTTGTCAGGCCGCCCTTCAACTGCATCAAGTCACGGATTGGAACCCAGACATCATTCATGCTCATGACTGGATGGCGGCTCCCGTATGTGCTTACCTCAATGCGGCAAAATTAAAGAATCCATCGGCAAAAATTCCGAAATCCGTTCTTACTATTCATAATTTACAACACCAAGGCATTTTTGATTATGAAGATTTTCTATCCGCGGGCTTTCCTTCATCTTACTGGGGAATGGATGGCTTTGAAAAGGACGGATCGATGAATCTGCTCAAAGGAGGCATTCAGCATGCGGATAAGATCACTACCGTTAGTCCCACTTATGCTGAGGAGATTCGTACTCCACTATACGGTTGCGGATTGGAAGCCAGTTTGGAGTACCGCGGGGCTGATCTAATCGGAATCCTTAATGGGATAGATAAAGATGGTTGGAATCCAAAAAATGATACTGCCCTCCCGCATAAAATAAATCCAGCACGACCAAAATCCGGGAAACTTTCATGCAAAAATGCCCTACTCAAAGAATTAAAGATGCAGGCAAGTTTAGAGTCTCCATTATTTGGAGTTGTCTCAAGACTTTATGAGCAAAAGGGGCTTGATTTATTGCTGGAAATCCTTCCTCAATTAATGGCAGAAACCCATGCCAACTTTGCCATCCTTGGTAGTGGGGATTCCGGCCAAGAAGAAGCAATTCGAGAACTTTCACTCTCCTATCCCGACCGCATTGGTTCAATGATCGGATTTGATGACGGATTAGCCAGAAGAATTTTTGGCGGATCCGATTTTTTTATTATGCCCAGTCGTTTTGAACCCTGTGGACTTGCCCAACAGTATGCGATGCGTTACGGATCACTCCCCATTGGCCGAAAAACGGGGGGACTCGCCGATACAATTAGGCCAATATCAAGGTCCGAGCCTTCTCCAAATGGATTTCTTTTCACTGAGGCAACTGGTATTGAGCTATGGAACTCAATTAAGGAAGCCCTTTCTGTCTTTGCAAATAAACGAAAGTTTACTCAGCTCAGAAAAAATGCATTTTTTCAGGATTGTGGATGGGGACATGCCGCCGAGCAATATTTGCAGACTTACAAGTGGGCATTGGATGCTCGTTGATTTCTGAGCTGATTACATAATACAGTTCAAGTAATCAACATTCTGGTTTACGAATGTTGATAAGTTTTGGTTTTTTCTTACGGATTGCCCTTGCATAGAATAATTTTTGAAAGGTAACGTGTTGGCTAGGAAATTTCAGATTGGCTAATTAATGATATCTAACGGACCGTCCAGATCATTCACCCATGAAGCTGTACTAGCTTGGTTTGGTAGATTATGTACGACCGAATGGGAAAAAAACTTTTCGGGCGAGCAACTTAAAATGGCTCAAAAGTATTATCGCGAAGGCTACCTAAGCACAGTTGATATACAAGAAAACCAGGCAATCGTTACAAAGAAAATAAACAGGGAAGAAACCTATTCTGTGGTAGAGTGGAATGGCAAAGGACCGGAAATCCGAACTTCCATGGACGACGAAGAGACTGGGATCGCCCTTGCAACCGCAGGACTTTATGAAATTGAGGAATTAATTTCGGAATTACAAGAAGAGGATCCTTTACTCGGTGAAGGCTGGTTAAAAGAGATTGATAATGATTTCACCGATGAGAAAGAGCCTTCTGAGAATGACGATTCTGAGCAAAAAGTAGAACATACAGGCACTTGCTTATGCATCAGAATGGAGGTTTCTGCTCAAAAAGGCCTACGTGCGATACCGGAATGGGAAAATTCGAATCATTCCAGAATGCCTGTTTATTCAAAACAAGCGGCAGATCTTGAAGATTGTGACCGTCCTGCACTTATGCGTTTTGTTGCAGAAGCCGGAAAATATGGTTTCGAATTCCAAAAAGAAAGCGGTGAATTCTTGCTTTCTGATTGGAAAAAAGTGGCAAAGCTTTCGGAAGAGTCCCTCTCAATGTGGGAGAATTCATTTCAGATAGAATACGCTGGTGATGCCGAGTTACTCAAACAGGGTCAGCGTACATTAACCTGGGAAATTGAAGCTCGTAGCCGGGATGAGGAAAGTATGATTTTACGGGAAAATTTCCATATCGGTAACCGCAGGCTAGGCACTCAGCATATCCGCCGTGTGACCAAAGCACGTCAGGGTGCCACCTTTATTAGAGGGTATGGACTGGTAAAGCTCGACCAGGACCAAGTGGAGGACTTTGAATGGTGGCAACGAAACCGCGGGGATGCAAAGCGGGCTCATTGGCCAAGGTACATGCTCTTTTCTTTATTTGCCCGCAAGTACTTGAAAACCAGGGCAGATGGCCAACTTGAAAACTGGCGCGACTCCATCAAAAAACTGGACACTAACGGGGTTGGTAAAAAATTCTCTTTTCTTCGGCCCTACCAGAAAAAAGGCATTGCTCATTTACATTCCTTGCATGCACTTGGTTGCCATCCCCTGCTTGCGGATGAAATGGGATTGGGAAAAACTGTTCAAACCCTAGCCTTGCTATGCTCAGGATCAACCAGTGAGCTTAATGATTTGGTGACATGCCCTGCCTCAGTTGTACCAGTTTGGGTAAAAGAAGCAGCTAAGCACTTTCCAAAATTAAAGGTTAAGGTTTTAAGAAAAGAGGAAACCTTTGAAAATACGAATGAGCCTAGCCTGTGGATCGCCAGTTATACTCAGTTACGCCGCCACCGTAACCTCCTCGATCAGGTGGAATTCCGATACGCAGTGCTTGATGAAGCTCAGCTTATAAAAAATCCAAAAGCAAAAATCACCCAAACCTGCCTGTCGATCAATGCCCATCACCGCCTTGCTCTTTCTGGCACACCGATTGAAAATTCAGCCCTCGATCTCTGGACAATTTTTCGCTTTCTCATGCCTGGGCTACTAGGTGCACGCAAGGAATTAGAGAAGTGCCTCGTCGAGGACTCCTCGCAGACCCTTAAGCTTTTACGCCGACAAGTAACTCCATTCGTTCTGAGAAGAATGAAGAACGAAGTTGCATCTGAGCTCCCACCCAAGCTTGAAACTGAACTGCCATGCCCGCTTAATGATGAACAGCGCAAGGTCTACAAGTCTCTTACTGAAAGTGGTCTCATAGAGCATGGAAATGATTTAAAAGAAGCGATTCGTCACTCTTCCATGCATGTTTTTTCCCTGCTCACCAGATTACGGCAGGCATGCTGTGACCTCGGCCTTTTGCCAGGAAGGGAACATTTACCCGCATCAGGGACAAAAAGTGATTTGCTGATTGAAAAACTTCACGATTTATCAAGCTCTGGTGCAAAAGTACTCGTATTTAGTCAATTTACCACCTTTCTCAGTCTGTTGAAAAAGCGTATCAGGCTGGAACTTCCTGATTTGGAAACCCTCGAACTTACGGGATCCACGAGAGACCGCTCCAAACCAGTGGATCGTTTTGAATCCAGCACAAATTCAGTTGTAATGCTAGCATCTTTAAAAGCAGCAGGACTTGGGGTTACTCTTAAATCGGCAGATTATGTATTTTTAATGGATCCCTGGTGGAATCCAGCTGTTGAGGAACAGGCAATTGATCGTGCACATCGATTGGGTCGTGACAAACCAACCTTTATTTATCGTATGGTCGCCCAGGGAACAATCGAAGAACGGGTCAGGCAATTACAATTGCAGAAAAAAGAAACTTTTCGCCAGGTTATTGGAGAACTTGAAAAGCCAAGCGGATTGGCCGATCATTTCTCCTCACTTGAAGAATTGATCGAGTTAAAAGATTAATTCCTTTGGTCGATGTGCCAGCAAACTACTTGCTGTCATGCAGTGGAATAACTTTCCACCTAATGGCGATAATAATTGCTAGGTTTAGATGTTACTATGAGGAAATTTCATCCTCAATTTCCGTATCAGTTGGCCCCTGCTTTTTCTTTCGTAATCTTCGAATGTAAGAGGCACCTGGAACCATGAGCAATCCGGTTACCATCATGTAAGTCGATGGCTCAGGAACGGCGGAATATTGGAGATAAAACTTATCTGTTCCATCAAACCAGACGCTCCATTCATGCAAATGTTGATCGTTGTAATGAGACCATCCGGGATCTACTACATTAAATGCATCATATGTACCGGCAGTATGTCCTGCCCATGATCCCTGCATAAATAAAAATCCACTTGTTTGGTTATATTCTCCCCAAACATTTCCACCAGCCATTGCTCCCGCTTTACCATCTGCACCCACACTCATAATG
>JAYQBI010000036.1:0-2515 GCA_038137235.1 Opitutales bacterium
CTAATACGCTCAGCATAACGAAGCCCCTCCCTGTTCCAAGCTCCACAAAGTCACCTTCTGCATGAACACATGAATGAGCTGCCCATTGTGCTTGGTGAACTCGCCAAGGAATTCGATAGTCAAAACCGCAAAGACTAACCGCTTTTTCATATCCAGCCACAAAACCCACTTCAGACATACAACCCTTATTATGAGGGGTATCCACAAAGTCTGGTGGAGCTTTTCCAAAAACATTCACCAATCTCTGAAAGAATTTCTGTAATAGGTTCTTTGGTGGATAAAAGTAATCCGTATTAATTACGGGAGGAAAACTGCTTTTGCGTTTCACAAAAGATTGCAAAAAGGTATCCGTTTAATGTCTATTTTCATTAAACTGTTTGACTAATTTTAAAAAACCTAAGGGCAGATATAATCTGCAGAAGGTGAGAAACAAATTTATCAAAATTTCAGATGGGTGCCTTAAATATTCACTTCTTAGGCTTTGCTGCATTAAATTCCTGGAAACCTGCGGATCGATGTCCAAACCCAAAGTCTCAGATACAAAACGAATCTTTTCTTCAGATTGCAAAGGAGGGCATTGGGTAAACAATCTCCTCTTGGTATTTTCCAGATATTTTGCATGGGAGTTTTCTGGTTGCATGACTCCCTTCTTAATTTGTTCGTCCGTGAAGTTAAAATATTTTGGTTTTTCGCCCATTATAAAGTAACGGACTCCAAATTCTTCGCAGTAAAAGAGTTCGCTCCCTCCACTGTTGGAAGTGGCAAATTTAAACCTGGAAATCAAATCGTAAAATCTATCCACAAAGTAAGGGCTTGAAGTTTCTCCTGCAGAAATAATTGGTAGACCATATTTTTTCACAGTTTTGTGATACCCTTTTTGAATATCGTGTCTATGCATACATATTACCATAGGGTGAAACTCATCTGGCAAGGCTTTGAGTTCTAGAAAATACTTATTCCAATCGTGGTCGAGGATTTCGATTCCTGCATTCGAGTGAGAATAGAAAATTAAAGTACCCCGAGCCTCTTTTTTTAACTTCAATCCATGCTTTCGTCGATATGTAACCCAAGGGTGCCTGATATGAATAACCTTTTTTTTTCCCTCTTTTCTAAGACTTGCCACTCTTCTTTTGTCCCATGTTAAAAAAGTCTTTGGCTTGGCTTCCTGCTCATGTTTGGCAAGTCCCCCACTTCTCACATTGACACCGTGATCACCGTAAAGTGGAAGAGGTGCCCAAAAAGGAAGATTCAACCAATCCCGGTAACATTTTCCAAAACTATACAACTCAACTGGCCAATACATCGATTGAGTACGTTTATAGGGTAGTTTCAGGTCATATCCTCCCAAATCCCATTCAGATAGGTTCTCTAATTCATTCTCAGAAAACCCTGTCGTGATTTTATGATTCAGACCGTCAGGCCATAACTCATTAGAAGGAATCTTAGAAAATTTATTAATTTCTACCTAAATTTGAATTTAGGGCATTTGAAAAATGTCTTTTGCTTAAAAAACATCCCAACTTACGGCACACGCCCGCTTCACACTCACTTTGAGTTTTTTTCCTAAAACTTCAGGCATATGCTTTGGAGACAACCCAAAACCAGGACGTATCCTACAGATATCTTTATCACTGATTATATGACCAGCCTCCAGATCTTTTGTAAAGTAAAGTGAACGGCGGAAAATTTTACTATCTTCCTCGACTTTCTGTCTCTGAAAAGACCGATTTCCCAATGCCAACCATGCATCTTTTGCATCTTTTGTGAGCTTAGCTAAATCTTCAGGTTCAAGGGAAAACTCACTGTCAGGTCCTTTATCAGATCTGCTTAAGGTAAAGTGTTTTTCAATTAAACATGCACCCAATGCCACCGATGCAACAGCGGCAGTAGTGCCTAATGTATGATCAGACAATCCCGTTAATACTCCAAACTTTTGGGATATTTCCGGAATTTGAAAAAGGTTCGATTGCTCGATGGGCGTAGGATAACTACTTATACAATGTAAGAGTATTAATTCCTTACATCCTGCTCCCCTCGCCGCTTCCAGGGCTTCTTCCACTTCGCTAATCGAGGCCATTCCAGTAGATATAATCAAAGGCTTCCCAGTGCTTGCGACATATCGAATTAAAGGTAAGTCAACGAGCTCAAAGGAAGCAATTTTATAGGCAGGTGTGCCAAGATTCTCGAGCAGATCAACCGCTGTTTCATCAAACGGAGTTGAGAAAACAGTTATTCCTTGCTTGCGGGCATGAGCAAAAAGCTCCTCATGCCACTCATAAGGAGTTTCAGCCCATTTGTATAGATCATATAGCTTAAACCCATCCCACAAACCTCCTGTAATCATAAATTCTGGTGTATCCGAATCCATGGTAATTGTATCCGCCGTATAGGTTTGTAATTTAACAGCATCAGCCCCACATGCTTGAGCGGCATCTATGGTATCCAATGCACGCTGCAATGAACCATTATGATTCGCGGAAAGTTCAGCAATAATGTATGGAGGATGACCTAAACC
>JAYQBI010000036.1:2525-9865 GCA_038137235.1 Opitutales bacterium
ATTTTGATAACCATAGATTAAGTCTTCTTTGCTGATCGGGGGTGCTTATTAATGCGGATAGTAAAGTCTGCATTGGCAGTCCTAAAGAATGCGGGGTATTTATAATTATCAACAACCCGTAATAAGTTGAACTGATCCTTGAGTGATAAATTGACATCAATCTCGCTATCTTCTGCCTGTCTATTGCTGTAAAAACTTGGTTCTCCTTTTTGGTCACGTTTGCAATCGAGACTAGAAGGATAATTGCCAACAAAATCTTCTATCAGTCTTAAACTTGTTTCTGCAAGTTTCTGACGCCAATCATCGATAAGGTCTTCTTCATCAAGCTCAATCTTAGCTTGATTATAAATGGGTCCTGCATCCAGCTCAGGCACAGCCTCTAATAAGGTTACAGGTATCTTTTTTTCCCCTTCAAGAATCATCCAAGTTGCGGGAGACCAACCCCTACCTTTGGGCAAATCACTGGCATGGATAACCAAATTATTCTTATGCCTGCTTAAAATATCGCTTGGAACAATTTTACTATAACTAAGGATAAAACAAAGATCCCCCTCCCGAAGTTCCTCCGCCTGATGCACCCAAGTGCAATCATGTCCGCTGCTGATAAGATGAAATAACAAACTGGGAATACTTTGATTGATCCAGCTTTGGGAATCAGTGCAAATTGAAATATGTAATTTGCTTTCACTTGATTCACATGCTGGATTTTTTTCAGTTTTTTGACCCCAGTGATGAAAATCCACTTTTCCTAATGAGCAAAAAGTAAGAATTCCACTATTTTGCTTACGAAATTCATTCAGGGCAGCCTCAATAACTTTTTTAGCTAAAGTTATATCTTGGCTGATCAAACGAATCTGATAATCCATTTGCCATTTGCCACTACTGTACTGAAAGCGAATCAAACCCAGAGGCAAACCTTGCTCAGAAGATACTAAATAAATTTTAAAATTTTCTGGATCTCTAAGCTGCAAGTAAAAAAAGTTTGAAATCGCTTCAGCAGATTTTTTTTCATCCTCTGGGAAGTTTGAAAACGCATGTTGGTGATCAAACAAATCCAGAACAAATTCCTTATCCTGAAAGGCAGCTAATCGTGCACCAACTTGCGAAGCAGCATTTAGCATCAAAACAGAGCTTACTCTTTTTGCACCGAGACCGTCAGTAATTGCCATACATTGCCTTGAACAATTTTGGTGGTTTGCGTGATCAATCGCTTGTTGAAGTGCGTTTAAAATTATCTCCTCATTGACCTCATCTAAATGACCAAGCCACTGAGCGAGACCTAATTGATTTAAGTTTGCAGCAATGTCTTTTTGGTTTTCTGCCAAGGTAATGATGAGGGAGGGAAGCCCTAAGCAACAACGCTCCCAAGATGTTGCCCCCCCTGCCCCAATCGCCAAATCAGCTTTTGCCATTAATGGTGCCAAACTTGGTAAATTTTGATGAAAGTAAATATTAGGATTTCCTGCTACCCGTGCCTCACATTCTCGCTTGAAAGAAGAATTATTATCGTTGGTAACTACATCCAATGAGAGATCATTCCGATTTAGCCTTTGAAATGCTGATAAGGTAGCAGTAATAAGCTTGGCGTGATCTCCACCTCCAAAATACAATAAAATTCTTTTAATTGAACTGCAACGGGGAGGAATCCTTGAGTGAAGTTCTCCATAGATTGGTTGTAATAAACCGTACTTTGGACCGAAGAGTTTTAAGCAATCATTGGGCACCAGCTTTTGGTAAGAACTTTTATTTTTTTCGATCAAATTTTGATCTAGCAGAAAATCACATTCATGCACTCTGTCTGCAAGATCATCAATTACCATCATTCTCTTAGTATACGGTCGTAGTTTTTGCTCCCATCTACAATCCAATGCATAGTGATCTACGATAAGCCAATCAACTGGATCAGAAGAAATTGCCTCCGCTGATTGAACCGCATCATTTTGCCAACTTTCTCCTAGCCAACCACGATGTTCCAGTAGGGGTGTTTCATCCTCATCTTCGCTGTATAGACCATTTGGGAGTCTAAATACCTCAAAACCGTCCGCAATGATCTCATTTATCAAATTACCTTCATGCTCCCGACAAATAAATTTACATGAGCAACCTTGACCTCGGAGAGATTTTGCCAGAGTCAAACAACGCATCGCATGGCCGGTGCCAATAAGAGCGGAGGAATCAACCCGAAAGACTATTATCATAAATTCAGTATCTTGGAACTTGTGATCTTAGCACTTTCGTTCGTATGGAAGTCCGAAGTATTGCAAGTAAGGACATCTATGAAAGAATTTTATGAAGAGCATCAATAACATCATTTTGCTGACCTGAAGAAAGAACTGCAAACATTGGCAGGCTAATCACTTCCCTATGAAATTTTTCAGCTTCAGGAAAATCTCCTAATTTGAAGCCTAGTTTGTCGTAATATGGTTGGCGGTGCACAGGTATATAATGAATGTTCACCCCAATGCCGCTCGATCTAAGCTCGCTGTAAACCTGAAACTGAGATTTAGGCGAAGATTCTTCAGGTACTCGAATGGGGTACAAATGATAACTGGAATAAGCATTTGCATGCTGATATGGCGTAACAACTGGTAGTAAAGAGAGTTCCTCATTGTAGGTTTTGGCAATTTGATTACGGCTAATTATATATTCATCTAAACGCTTTAACTGACTTAGTCCTAACACAGCTTGAATATCAGTCATCCTGTAATTAAAACCCAACTCAATTTGTTGATAATTCCATATTTCATTGAGTGCTCTTTCCTCCATCAAAGATTGATCCGTGGTTATCCCATGAGTTCGCAAACGGCTCATTCTTTGGGCTATGTTTTGATCATTGGTTAAAGCCATACCACCCTCTCCAGTGGTGATAATTTTAACCGGATGAAAACTAAAAACCGTGACATCACTGTGTTCACAAGATCCCACTTTTATGCCTGAGTAACTTGCTCCTATGGCATGGGATGCATCCTCGATGATCTTAAAGCCATATTTTTGCGAGAGTGCATGGATTGCTACCATATCACAAGGTTGTCCTGCGAAATGAACTGGAATAACTACCTTGGGTAGTTTCCCTAATTTCTCCGCACTTTTGAGTTTAATGGAGAGACCCTCTACACACATGTTGTAAGTTGCAGGATCGATATCCACAAAATCAACTTCCGCTCCGCAGTAACGGGCACAATTTGCACTAGCTACAAAAGTATTAGGAACTGTCCAAAGAATATCTTCCTTACCAAGATCCAGAGCCTTGCATGCAATATGCAAGGCACTTGTTGCACTATTGACTGCAACGCCGTAGGCTGAACCACAATATTCTGAAACAGCTTTTTCGAACTCAGGAACAACTGGGCCTTGGGTTAAAAAATCGCTCTTTAATACATCGATTATCGAATCGACATCATCTTTGGTAATATGTTGCCTCCCGTAGGGAATCACCTCTTTTAAAGTTGTCCTATGGATTCTTCGTTATCCTTGAGCCATTGTAAAAGCTCAGACTCGCTCATCCACTCTTGGTTTGTATCACTGGAATAAACAAATCCATCAGGTACCAGCACACCGTCTTTAATTCGATTCTTATCTTTGCCCCAGTCATTAATTTGTGGAAGGATTTTAAAATATTCTGGATACTCATAGGTGAAGTAGGAATCATCGGCACCAATCATTTGTTCATGTAGTTTCTCCCCAGGTCTGATACCAATAATTTCATGATTGGCATCCGGTGCAATCACCCGGGCAATATCAGTAATCTTCATCGACGGTATTTTCTTAACATAAATCTCCCCTCCCTCCATGTCCTCAAAAGCATGCCATACTAGATCAACTCCCTGTTCTAATGTGATCATAAAACGAGTCATCCGTGCATCTGTTATTGGCAAAACATCTTGATCTTTAATGGACTGAAAAAATGGGATGACTGAACCACGGGAACCCATCACATTCCCATACCTTACCACAGAAAACCTAGTATCATGGGCAGATGCGTAGGAACTATTGCTGGCAACAAACAATTTATCACTTGATAGTTTTGTTGCTCCATAGAGGTTGATCGGACTACTCGCTTTATCAGTGGAAAGTGCAACCACACGCTTCACTCCCTGGTCAATACAAGCATCTATTAAATTCATCGCACCAATTACATTGGTTTTGACACATTCAAAGGGATTATATTCCGCAGTGGGAACAATTTTGGTAGCGGCAGCATGAACCACATAATCGACTCCATCCAGTGCGCGATATAAGCGATCTTTGTCTCGCACATCACCAATGAAAAAGCGAACCCTTGGGTCATCTTTAAATAGCTTCGCCATTTCCCATTGCTTCATTTCATCACGGGATAAAATAATTAAACGCTTGGGATTATATTTTTTTAGAGTTGAGGGCACAAAAGCATGACCAAATGATCCCGTTCCTCCAGTGATTAAAATACATGATCCTTCTAACATATTTACTTTTCTCCTACCATTAATTGAAAATCTTTATTTCTAGAGACAAGCTCATCATAATTTCCGCAGTCTTTAATGCTTCCATGTTCCAGTAAAAGAATTTGATCACAACCTTTAACTGTACTGAGCCGGTGGGTAATAATTAGAATTGTTTTGTGCTTTGATAGGTCATTGATGGAACTCAAAATTTGCTTCTCGGTCAAAGTATCGAGTGCACTTGTAGCTTCGTCAAAAATGATGACTGCAGGGTTGCGGTAAAGGGCACGGGCGATTCCAATTCTTTGGCGCTGCCCGCCCGATAAGCGAACACCCCGCTCACCTACTTTTGTCGCATATCCACTGGGTAGTTCATTCGAAATAAATTCATGAATCTGTGCCTGTGCTGCACATTTTTCCACCAACTTCTGATCAATACAATCTAGAGATACTCCCAGAGCAATATTTTCAGAGATAGTCGTGTCATTGAGAATAATTTCCTGAGGCACATACCCAAGCATACTTTGCCAATTCGAACTATTTTCCTTATCCAGAACCACTCCATCCACTGCAATTGTTCCCTTCGATGGTGAAAGCAGTCCCAAAATGATATCCACTAAGGTCGTTTTTCCGGCACCAGTCGTGCCAACAATGCCAACAATCTGACCGGCACCAATTTTTATATTGATCGAGCTTAAGCTGGTTTTCTGAGCATTCGGATAAGTATAACTTACATCATTGACGAAAAGGCATGAGGAAAAGCGAAGTTTGTTTGCTTTTTCATCCAAAGAATTATTAGAAAATTCTTCAGTGCTAAGTAGATCTTTGATCAAATTATCAGTAATCTTTTTTCCATATTTTAAACTGGTTACACCGTGAAAAATAAACTGAAGAGCAGGCTGAATTTTATATGCCGCAAGCACATATAATCCAATAATGGGAAGAACCTCGCCAAGTCTACTATCTGCAAGACCACCACTTGATATTATCAGTCCAAGTACAATGACTAAAGCACTTCCAAAGGCAAATGCCTCAACTATAAATTTCGGGGAAGTACCAATCGTATTATGGCTGGCTAAACTTGAGGAAAATTGTTCTGAAGAAGATTTATATTCGTTTAAGAAGTTAACTTCACAGCGTAATAATTTGATGATCTTGATCGCACCAAACAAATCACTGGCTTTGGTAAAACGTATCTTATTGGCATCAGATAATTGATTTCCAAGTTCTCCAACCCTATTCTTAACAAACAAAAAGTATAGAGCATACAAAGTCCCCAAAACTAAACCAGCAGCTGCTGCAATGTAAGGGTTAACCGAAACTACTAGGGTAATGATAGTAACCAAAACAAAGAGATTAACAATCATTCCGAAAACAGGTCGTAAAACTGAAGCAACAAAGTGATCCACCTCCGAAAGGATCGTTTTGGATAATTCTCCACTATGCCTATTCAAGAAGAATGAATAAGGTTGTTTTAAATATGACGAAAGCAATCGATTACTTATCCTATGTCTCTGCATTTCGATGAACGAGTTCATCTTATACAAAGCATATAATTTATAACACGAACCCGCAGAAATGATGAAAAACGAAAGAATACCCAAGAAGATGAAGAAATCATCTATCCCTTGGATTCCTATGCTAGAGGCTAAATTATAGGAGACATTTAATAGGTACGATGACTCCAACAAACTAGGATCACCCAGCAAAGTAAGAAAAGGCATGATGGAGGTAACTCCAACTACCTCTAACAGAGACATACCAAAAAATAAGGCTAATACCCAAATTCCTGCTTTACGGTCTTTATCAGACAGAAGATGAATAATTTTATGTAAGGTACTCAGCAAAGGGTTAGGCTATGCGTATTTAAGTTATCTATGATCGTAAAACTTCTGCATAGGTCTCGACGATTTCTTGAATACAATAATCCGAATCAACCGCATGAATTGCGTTATTTCGCAAAATTTCTCTTTCTTTTGGATTGTCCTTAAGTTTGAGAATTAATTCAGCTAATTTTCCTGGATCCATTGGTGGGCATAAATATCCACAATTATGCTCCTTAAGTATATGGGCGGTTTCACTGGTCTTATCCACACATGCAATAATAGGAACGCCTGCACTCATTAATCCGATTGTTTTAGAAGGCACTGAAAGACCAGTTTGCTCTGGGTTTAATCCAACCAATCCACAATCAAAGGAAACAAGCAGGCTCCCCAATTGCTCTCTTTCCACATAAGTTTGAAAATGGCAGATCGTTAAATTATTTTTTTCACAGTAGGACTGAGCCCACCTTTTTTTGGCCCCCTCCCCCACAAAAATAAACTTGATATCATTTCGATCCTTAAGAATTTCTGCCGCTTTGATAAAGGTTTCAATAGGATGGAATTTTGCCAGATTACCGGAATAGCCGATTACAAAGGTATCTTTTGTTATATTCCATAGATCCCGAAAATAGTTCTCAGGAAGATTTTTTTGGCGAATATTATCTGTATCACACCAGATCGGAATGAATTCTGGTTTCTGTTTCCAATTAATGGGTCGGTTTGTAACAATTTTCTGCATACACCGACCAATTGTAATCACATTACTGGCATTGGCATATACTTTGTTGGTCAGTTTATCTATGAACCTGTACAAAAAACTACCTGAAGATAATACTTGGTTTTGCGATAAAGTTTCGGGATATAAGTCAAAAAGGGTGATGGTATATTTAAATCTCTTAATCGGGTATAAAATGTAAAACAAAAGCGGTAAGAAAAAGGGATCAGTAAAAACATTTACATTTGAACCCTTGGGAAGAAATAAGGCTCTAACCAAGAGAGAGGTAGAATAGGTAAGTTGGTTAATTATTTTACCAATTATAGATATTTTGGGGAAAGTGGATGACCAAACCCTTACAATTCTCACTCCCTGATAAAGCAG
>JAYQBI010000037.1:0-270 GCA_038137235.1 Opitutales bacterium
TCCTGTCCAGATGAGGTGTTTGATTAATTTTATTTCCGAAGGGTCCAATGTCTCCGTAGCCCATGTCATCAATAAACATCAGCACGATATTCGGCTTTTGAATTTCTGCCAGTAAAGAGCTGCAAAAAAATGCACTGAACAATAAAAGAAAAGATAAGAATGACATGTGATGCTTACGAAAAAGGGCCTAGTTTAGTTTGATAGGACGCCCTTTTATTTCCACATGAGTAATGGGTATCAAATGTGGAGTATCTTATTTTCAATAAATAT
>JAYQBI010000037.1:280-7800 GCA_038137235.1 Opitutales bacterium
TGCATGCGGTGTTAGCCACATAAAATTGGGTGAGTACATTGCCTTCCTCTGCCATCCTGTCCAGATGAGGTGTTCGATTAATCTTGTTTCCAAATGGCCCAATGTCTCCGTAGCCCATGTCATCAATAAACATCAGCACAATATTCGGCTTTTGGATGTCCGCTAGTAAAGACCTGCAAATAAATGCACTGAACAATAAAAGAAAGGATAAGAATGACATGTCGTGCGTAAGAAAAAGAGTGAGATTTTCTACAATAGAGAAACCTTTTTTATTTCCTTACTAGTAATGGGTGTCAAATGTGGAGTATCTTATTTTCAATAAATATTTTGTCCCTTTTTTATGGAATTTAACCAATACTCCATGTTGAAAAAAATAATTTGTAATCAAATGCATGAAGTAAACGGATGGATAAAGAAAAGAAATCTTTTGAGATACTAGTCCGCGAGAATTCTCGCATGTTAACTGTCTTCCTTTCCACGAGAATAAGGGAGCAGGCGGTTATTGATGATCTTTTCCAGGAGACCATGCTAGTGGCGTGGAAGCGCCTTCCCGATTACGATGTGGATCGGCCCTTTGGTCCGTGGTTGCGGGGAATTGCATATCGAGTGACCTTAGATTATTTCAAGAAGCAATCTCGTATCCCTTTTCTTATGTCTGAGAGTGTCAACGATTTGATAGATAAGCATTTTGAATCGATTAATTTGCAGAAGGGAGATATTTGGGACGAAAAAGTTGAAGCTCTTAATGATTGTTTAAAGATAATCCCCGAAAAGTATAGTTCAGTTATTAAGCATAAATACTTTTCACAAGAATCCATTCTGAATGTAAGTGAATGGGCAGGGATTTCTTTGGAGGCGTGCAAAAAAAGAATGCAAAGAGGACGTAACCTATTGGCACAATGTTTGAAATCGAAGGGGACTTTATTTGTGAAACCACAAAAGGTATGAGCCAGAAGGAAAAGGATTTTGAAAAAGCACTGAGTGCCTGGATCGAGGGTGATAGTTCTATGGAAACCACAGATTTACTGAATATATCAGAAAATGAGGAAGAGGAGATTGCAGATCAATTAATGATCCATGGTTTACTTATGGAGAGGGCGAATCGTGAAAATACAGAGGAAGAAAGAATAAAAGCTGTGCTTGAAAGGATTAGGGAAAAGCGAGGGCAAGAAAAAGTAGTATCTTTTCAAAGATATGGAATTTGGATAGGCGGCATTGCGGCTTCTTTGATTCTGATGTTCTGGGTTTTTATCGGTAGTGGCGAAAACCTGATGGCTGATAACCTAGATCGGGTTATTTCCGCATCTCTTGAGCCAATAGCCCGCACCTACTCCATTACTGTTTTGGAGGAATCAGAGGTTACCCCTGTTAAGCAAGAGAAGAATGTGGAAGATTTAGATGGGGCAACCCTTACAATTGGTGGGAAAGATCTTTATGTTTTTACCCGAAGGTTAAGCAATGGATATATCCGAATTAGTGGTTGTGACGGGAAGGAAAGTTGGGCAATGCGAGAGGACGGTCCGGTCCATGTAAGTAGTGACCTAAACCGTTTTACGGGAATTCTGCCGGGGCGCCGTAATTCCTCTTCTTTGGTAAACCTGCCAGTTTTCTTACAACAATTAAAAGATAGTTTTATTATCGAGCAGGTTGAACAAGAAAAAGATGCAAAAGGGCTTATATCCTTTCGTTGCGTGCGAAAATCAGAATTGAAATTTGGTGCCCGAATAATTGAGTTGTTGGTAGATGCCACAACTTGGCAGATTTTAGAGGTTCACTTGTCTGGTATGCCACAGAGTCGTGGCGGTCCAAGAAGCATTCAACTGAAATTAGTTGATACTTCCCCCTTTAATCAGTCGTTTTTCTCACACAATTATCATCATGAACCGGAGCGTGAGATTCGTATGTCGACCCAGGAATAATGAAAATACTATTATCTGCCTTTTCCACTTTGCTTTTCATAAAGCTAACAGCGTCTCAACCAAATATAATATTACTTCTTTCGGATGATCAAAGTTGGAGTGGGCTATCTGTTCAGATGCATGATGACATACCGGAATCGAAGGGTGAAATCTTTCACACCCCAAATCTTGAAAAACTTGCTGCCCAGGGGATGAGGTTTTCTGCCGCTTATTCTCCTGCATCTGTTTGTTCGCCAACCCGAGCAAGTTTGCAAACCGGTAAAAGTCCGGCCCAGTTGCGTTGGACAAAAGCGGCCCCTGTAATGACTGCGGATGACGGTTTTAAGCTAATTCCACCAACAATAAAAAAAGATTTACAAACTGAAGAAATTACAATTGCCGAGATCTTAAAACGGGCAGGTTATGCAACTGCTCACTATGGGAAATGGCACCTCGCAGGTGGAGGTCCCGGGGAGCATGGTTATGATGAACATGATGGAGATACCGGTAATAAGGACGCTGTTCCTTTTAAGGACCCCAATCCGGTTGATATCGTAGGAATGGGGAATCGAGCCAATACTTTTATGGCTAAGAGCGTAAAAGCGGGAAAACCTTTTTTTATTCAGCTTTCTTACCATGCCCTGCATTATCCAGAGAACGCTCTTGAAAAAACCAAGGCGAAGTATGTGGAAAAAAATGGGGGGCGTGAAGATAAGCGTATTCTTCGTGCAGCGATAACCGAAGACCTAGATTCAGGAGTGGGAATGATTATGGACAAAATTAGAAGTCTTAGGATTGAAGGGAGTACCTACGTTATTTACACGGCAGACAACGGGGCCACTGGTGGTGGGGGAAAAAAGAGTGGTTTAAGAGGAGGGAAGGGTGGTGTCTGGGAGGGAGGTATTAGGGTTCCTTTAATCATTCGTGGACCTATGGTTCCACCGAGTTCCTTTTGTCATACAAGAGTTGTCGGATATGACTTATATCCCACTTTCTGCGAGATTGCGGGAGTCAAAGAACCCTTACCGAGAGGGATTGAAGGCGGAAGTATTCTTCCACTGCTTCGAAATGGTAGTGGAGAAGTAAGGCGTTTCAGGGAAAACCTAGTATTCCATTTTCCCCATTATCAGGGAGATACTCCTCACTCCGCAATTTTTTCAGGGAATCTTAAATTGATGAAATTTTATGAAAATGACGAATTGATGCTTTTTGATTTGGATAACGATCTTTTTGAACAGAATAACCTCGCAGTTGGAATGCCTGATAAAGTTGATTCCATGCATCGTATTTTGAATAAATATCTCGATGATGTTGGGGCCGAATTACCAGTGAGGAACTCAAAGTATGATCCCGAGAATCCGCCCGGCATGTCGAGGGCCAGGGGGGGTGGGAAGGATAAAAATAGCTCTGGAAAGAATTTGAAAGGGGATAAAAAGAAAACCGGAAAAAAAGAGAGCACAAAATCCAAAAAGAAGAAATGATCAAAATGAAAAAGCCGATTTTATCTGTAAGTTTTCTACACGCATTGTTATTCGTTTTACTATTTCCTGCTTTTTTGAAAGCAAAGGAGTTTGGAGGTCGAATTGATCTTGCTTCGGCGGTCGTCGATTCTTTTAAGGCAAATCTACCGGTCAAGAAAACAGGAGGTAAAGGACGAAAGCATAAATCAAAGGATGGACAAAAACCCAGAATCGAGGACACGATCAAGGTAAATGTTTATGCTGACAATTGGTTTGTTCTTTATGTAAACGGAGAAATGGTGGCGGTAGATTCGATTAAATTTATTCCGCACAATGTAATCTCGGTCAATTTGCTACCGAAGTATCCGATGACTATTGCGGTTATGGCCAAGGATAATGCGGACCCGCAGACTGCGATGGAATACAAGAATTCAAACATTGGGGATGGTGGCTTCATTCTCAAGTTTTCCGATGGAACGGTGACAGATTCTTCTTGGAAAGCAAAAAACTTTTTCCATGGTCCCATAGGCGGGAATATTAAGAAACCGCAGGTCTCCAGGAAAGAGATTCCGAATGATTGGTATACTGTCGGATTCGATGATTCAGCATGGTCAAATGCGAAAGAGTTTACCGAAGAGCAAGTTGGTCCTAAGCAAACATTTTACGATACAGATTTTAAAGGGGCCAAGTTCATTTGGTCATCTGACCTCAAGCTTGATAATACCGTGATTTTTCGTAAGCGAATCTCCTCTCCTCCAAATGGAACAACGCCCAAGCAATTTCCTCTGTTAGATGATTAATACATAAGATTCCGTTAACTTTAAAATGAAAACCAAAACAATACTTTCGACTTCTTTATCCTTTTTTATAACGGCACAGGCTTGGGGGCATGATGATCATATTCATACTTCAGAGAATATTCAGGCTACGACCAATATTTTTGAGAAGGATCACACTACTAACAATGGTGAAAAAACAAAACTTCTGGGCTCGGGATACCGCTTGTTGCACGAAGAACAGATATTTGTAAAACTCGAATCCGATCGTTTAAATTCTATCCCTAAAAAGACTAAACAGAGTGAACCAAAGACTGCGGTTCCTTTTCGGGTTTTTGAGGATAAGCTCGAGCTGGAATGGGATAATGAATTCCTTTATGTCGGATCAAACGGAATGCCCGATCATCAGATGATGGTCGGAATTACTGCCTGGCAGCAACAGGTTCCTTTGCCTCAGCAGTATTTTGGGTCAAACGCATGGCAAATACCGCTGAAACCAACACCATCACCGAATCCAATGTCTGCCAAAGCACATTTCTTTCGTGGTGCGATTGCTTTAGCTGCCAATGGGGTGCCTATTTTTAATCCGATTAAAAATAATGGGCGTACAGATACTCTGCTTGCTGGCGAATTGGATAAGTGGGGTGGGCATTGTGGCAGAGGAGATGATTATCACTATCATGTTGCCCCTATCCACTTGGAAGATCGCATTGGGCGAGGCAAGCCAATAGCTTACGCTTTGGACGGTTACCCGATATATGGGTATTTTGAGCCAGATGGGTCTCTTGCAAAAGGTCTGGACTGGTTGAACGGACACAAAGATTCTTTTGGTAATTACCATTACCATGCAACTAAGGATTATCCTTATATAAACGGAGGTTTTTACGGAAAAGTTGTAGAGAAAGATGGGCAAGTAGATCCACAACCAAGAGCTCAGGCGGTAAGACCTTCCCTGCCAGGATTAAAAGGTGCAAGAATCACAGGATTTGAATCTGCTGATTCTAAGAAATTTAAGGTTTCCTATGAAGTTTTTGGGAAGAAAAAGGAGGTAAGCTATGAGATCAGAGAAGATGGAGCAGTGACTTTTAATTTTGTTGATTCAGCGGGAACCAAAACCGAAACATACGAACCAAAAAAATCCGTTGGCGGGCCAAGGTTAGAAAGTAAGAAAGAGAAAGGTATGCAGGCTAATAAGAAGCCCGGTGGTCAAGGTAAGGGACCCCGTGAAGGAGAAGCGAGGAAGCCATGGATTGTTGCTCATGCAAAAGAGTTAGACATCAATGGGGATGGTGTTGTTTCTACCAAGGAAGTGAATGCGGAGGTTGATAATGCGTTTACTGGATTTGATCAAAATAATGATGGTTTTTTATCTGATAATGAAACGCAGTCTAGAGGTGCCGGTCCAAAATCGCCTATGGGTGGATTTATCAAAGGTCATGCAAGTGAGTTTGACCGTGATGGAGACGGCCTGATTTCGAAAAATGAAGCAAGTCTTCTATTTCTCCGCTTTGTTCGCCAGGTTGATCAAAATAATGATGGGGAATTGTCGAAAAAAGAATTAGTGGAAGCGGAATCACGTCCCAAAGGAGATAAGAAAAAAGAAAAGAAAGATGGAAAAGGAAAGGGTAAGAAGGAACCGAAAAAAACTAACAAGAAAAATAAATAATTATGAAACAAAACGCTTTTCTCTCTTTTTTTGCATTAATCTCGCTAAGTATTACACTCAAAGCCGTATCACCAAATATTATTCTAATCTTTATAGATGATATGGGTTGGCGAGATGTTGGGTTCTCGGGCGAAGAAATCGCGGAAACACCTTCCCTCGATCATTATGCAAAGCAGGGGATTGTCTTTGCCAATGCATACGCAAGTGCACCTAATTGCGCACCTTCACGTGCCTGCCTGCTTTCAGGTCAATACACTCCGCGTCACGGGGTTTACACGGTGGTTGATGAAAGGCATGCACCGGGTTCGGCACATCATAAAATACTAGCCGCGAAAAGTAATGAATCTATGCCCACCGAAGTGGTCACACTTGCGGAGGTAATGAAAAAAGGTGGTTATACCACCGCATGCCTGGGGATGTGGAATCTTGGTCGAGGAAAAAATTCACCTGTAACTCCAACTGGGCAGGGGTTTGATCTGTTTCGCAGACCCCAAGATTATGGATATGAAAAGCATCGCTACCAAAAGGATGACGGTTCTTATTTAGCCGATGATTTTACGGATGAAGCGATTAGCTTTATCGACAAAGCCAAGGACCAACCCTTTTTTGTTTATCTTCCGTATCATTCCATTCATGCCCCATTTGAACCACCTGCTGAATTATTGAGTAAGTACGAGTCGAAACTGAAAAAAACGGGGAACTCGGATGAAGATCCAGGCTACCTTGCCACGGTCGAGGCGTTGGATCGAAATGTTGGTAGGTTGATGCGGCATTTAGAAGAAAAAGGCCTAGAACAGAAAACAACTATTTTCTTTACCTCTGACAATGGGGGTATTCCTTCTCGCATATCTCCCCTTAATGGAAGTAAAGGCTCTCTCTATGAAGGCGGAATAAAAGTTCCCGCCGCTGCCTGGGGATATGGTGTGAAGAAAAGTTCTGATTACTGTCCTGAAATTGTTCTTGGGATGGATTTTTATCCTACTATTATCGAACTTGCCGGCTTGAGTCATGATCCATCTCACAAACCTGATGGAATTAGCCTAGTACCCCATTTACGAGGAACCCCCTCCATTAATCGGGGTAATGTTTTTTGGCACTTTCCTTGTTATATTGGGAAAGGAGAGCCCTCCAGCGTGATCCGTAACGGAAGATATAAGCTGATATACTTCTTTGAAGATAAAAGATCTGAACTTTACGATCTTGAAAAAGATCCCAATGAGAAGAATGATCTTGCTAATTCCAAGGTTCAAGAGAAGCAACGGATGGAAAATGAGCTATTTGCATGGTTGAAAAAAACTGGTGCTGCCGTTCCTTCGGGCCCTAATCCATCTTATGATCCAACTGCAGTTTCTAAGGGAAGGAAAGGCAAGGAAGGTAAAGGTAAAAAGAGTGAGCCAGGCAACAAAGGTTCGAAGGAGGATGAAGTTAAAAGAAAAAAGAAAAAGCAGAAGTAATTTTTTTAATTAGATACTAATCTTTATATCATATCTAGATTTAATTATATTACTATTAGGGGACGAATTTCTGTTCTCTTCTAGATTGTGAAATTATTACTTTTTGTCTTATATTCTAATAGTCTTTTCTTAGGGACAGATGAATTAACTGTTCTTTATGTTGAAAAGGTTTTGAATTCACCTGCAATAGATGGTGAATTACGAAATTTTCGAACATTTAAAACTGAGGCAATAGCTAAATTTGGTTGGATTTTTCAGTTCTAGGG
>JAYQBI010000037.1:7810-9843 GCA_038137235.1 Opitutales bacterium
CACCTGCAATAGATGGTGAATTAAATGATGAGTGCTGGAAAGAGCTCAAAATTATAAAGGATTTTCGTCAAAGAAGACCTAATGAGGGTGAACCAGCAACTGAGAAAACGGAGGTTCGAATATGTAGGAATGATAAGACATTGTTTATTGGAGTGCGCTGTTTTGATTCTCAGCCTGAAAAGGTTCGGGCAGGCGTCATGCAAAGAGATGCAACGGTTAAAGGGGATGACTATTTTTTTGTTCTTATTGATCCATTTGGAAGAAGTAGGGAAGGGTATTATTTCCGGACCAATGCCAATGGGGCAAAAGGAGAAGCTCTGATCAATTCAGATATGAGCAAACCTAAGATGGATTGGGATACGATATGGGATGTGAAATCCAAAATCGACGATTTGGGTTGGACGGCGGAGTTTGCCATTCCATTTAGAAGTATTCCTTCTGATGCTAAATCTGACACATGGCGGATTGATTTTGGCAGATGGTTCTCACGTGGTCAGGAGCGTTCCAAATGGGTAGGGTTTTCTCGTGACCGAAATTGGTTCTCTCTCGAGGATGCCGGAGAAATTAGCGGGTTGAGTGAAATTGACCGGGGGAAGGGAATCGATTTTAAGCCTTATGTTTCCGCTAAGTGGCTCTCCGAGGATTCCGTGGATGACACCGATTTTGAGACAGGTTTCGATTTGTTTTATGATCTGACCCCAAGCCTCAAGGCAACCTTCACCTACAATACGGATTTTGCAGAGACGGAAGTTGATCAGCAAAGGGTTAATTTAACCCGCTTCCCCCTTTTTTATCCTGAGAAGCGAGATTTTTTTCTGGAGGGTGCGGACCTTTTTTCGTTTGGGGGTATCCCCAAGAGTCCCTTGGCTTTTCATTCTCGAAAGATCGGGCTTTCATCTAATGGTTCCAAGATCGCAATAAATGCGGGAGCAAAGCTTACGGGGAGAGTGGGCCCCGTGGGAATAGGATTCCTAGGTATGGGGCTAGATGAATTCGAAAATCTTGATTCGGATGAGGTTTTTGTGGGACGTTTTACTTATGATCTGTTTGAGGAATCAAAAGTAGGGACCATCTTTACTCACGGAGACCCTCAGAGCAATCTGAACAATCAGTTGGCGGGAGTGGATTTAAATCTTCGTTCAAGTAATTGGTGGAATGAGCAAAGCGTGTCCTGGCACGGTTTTTTTATGACCAGTGACGATGAGGATGAGAATTCAGACGATGTAATTGGCACGCATTTCACATTTCCCAATTATCCATTTCGGGCGAGTGGGCACTGGGTACGGACGGGGGATAATTTTAATCCTGCTCTGGGCTTTGTCCGAAGAAGAGGAGGCGAGTCCACAGGCTTGGGTTTTACCTATTATTTTGAACAACCAGAAAATGAGTTGCTCGAGGATATTTCCGTGGGTGCAGAATATGATCGTTATGAATGGTTAGATGGAGATCTTGATTCTGATGAGTTGGAAATAAATCTCATTGGCATTCGTACTCTAGCAGGTGATTTCTTGGGACTGGAAGTCGAGTTTGAACGGGATATTTTACAGGAACCTTTTGAGATTATAGATGAGGTCATAATCCCATCATCCGAATATAAGGGTATTGATTTCGAGTTGGAGTTTAGATCCAGTAGTAATCGCCCGGTATTTGGAGAGTTTGAAATTGCATATGGTCACTTTTATGGGGGGAAGGCTACCAATGCAGAAATTGATCTTTCGTGGAGACCGTCAAAGTATTTTCAGTTGGATTTTGAGATAGCTTCCACCATGGCAAGATTACCTCAGGATAATTTTGAAGTTTTGACGAGTTCCACAGGGTTTCGAATTACTCCGACCACTCAACTTTCTTTGAACGGAATAGCACAGTATGACAATCAATCGAAAACCATTGGTTTAAACACTCGTTTTCGTTACATCATAAAACCCGGGAGTGATTTATTCTTAGTCTTAAATAAGGGTTTTGATCGCGGAGATGATGGTGAATTACGAAATTTTCGAACATTTAAAACTGAGGCAATAGCCAAACTTGGTTGG
>JAYQBI010000038.1:0-7324 GCA_038137235.1 Opitutales bacterium
CCGAGTTCCTTCTCGTCGTCACTGTGCCAGGCTACCCGGTCTTTGCCATCGCGGTAATAATTAATCAGAACGGAATTGAATGCCACTCCAGCAAGTGGTTCAATCGCCTGCTTGATGATCAGCAAATCCTTGGTCCAAGGCTTCGGATCCATGTGGATTCCGGAATAGGAATAGGACATTCCGGGGTCCCCATACCAAGCCTCCAACCGGGGAACCAAGCTTTCCTTGCCATAGAAACGAATGGTGTTTTGCGTCCATTCAATACCGTCCTTGAGGGAAATGAGCAGGGTGTCTGCATGGGTGGTTGGAAAAAGTTCTGGGTAATAGCAAAGCTCGGCATCGGGAAGATTGATCTCTCCAGGCTCTTCCAGCATGAGTGATTCTTGCATCATCAGGTGGCAGGCAACCGGAAGAGAAAAAAGGTACTGTTTTCAGCACAAGTTAGTTCGATCGACTGATTTAGGTTTTCGATTGCCAGTCCATCTGCTTTGCCAAGCAAATAATCTCCAACTTGTACTGAGCCCGAAACAGCCTGAATCCAGGCATGAGGCAGAGTGCTTACCGGATCGAGGCTGAGGACATTAGGGTTATTGCACTTACCCAGCCAAAATTCCGCATCCTGGCGGATGGCTGATGAACCATTCTTTCCATCACCGGAAAAAAGGAGGCTCATGCCATCTGAGCTATCGGGATGAGAAAGTTTCTTTTCCGCATAGAGTGGATCGCCTCCCGATTTGTTAGGAAGCATCCAGATTTGATAAAGCTCAGTCTGATGTTCATTGGATGGATTGAATTCACTGTGAGTCACCCCCGAGCCTGCACTCATGTACTGTAGATTTCCGGGTTTAATCACCGATCCATTGCCCATGCTGTCCCGGTGCTCAAGTTCTCCAGAGATTACATAAGTGAAAATCTCAGCGTCCCTGTGTGGATGAGTGGGGAAGCCACCACCGGGTTCGATGATGTCATTATTCATCACAATGAGTGAATGAAAACCGCTCCAATCCGGGTCATAATAATTGGCAAAGGAGAAGGAAAAGTTGGCATGCAGCCAACCATGCTCTGCGGTGCCCCGTTCATTGGCTTTGCGGATTCGGAAGTTCATCGTACAATTCTAAAGCGTTGGATGGGTCTTTCCAAGCATTCATCCAAATTGAAAGTGATGGTTTCCCTTTTGGCTCATTTTCTTTAAACTGCTGTCTCATGAAGATATGTGTGATTGGTGCCGGTATATCAGGTTGTTCATGTGCCCATACCTTGGCATTTGCTGGGCATCAGGTCACTGTGGTTGAAAAGGGCAGGGGCGTGGGTGGTCGAATGGCAACCCGCCGCATGGAAGGAGCACGGATTGATCACGGTGCCCAGTTCTTCACTACCCGTGACTCCCGTTTGCAAAAATTGAACCAAGAATGGCAGAAGGAGAAACATGTCACCACATGGTACGACCGTGTGCCAGGAAAGCCCGAAGTTCCCAGTGATATGAGATACCGGGGAACACTTGGCATGACCGGGCCGGCAAAGTCCCTGACCGGTAATTGTTCGCTCGCCCTGAATTTTTTTGTCGAAAAAATTGAGCGTGAAAATACATGGAAGGTAACAGAACGGGGTGGGGAAGGGCGAATTTTGGAAGCTGACCATTTGGTCATTACCATACCCTCGGTACAGATGCTTGATCTTTTTGAAAGAAGCAAGATTGATCTGGGAGGAGAAACAATGTCACGCCTGCAAGCAATCCGCCACACCCGTTGCCTGGCCATTCTCGGTATACTTGATCGCCCTTCCAGGTTAACGCACCCCGGTGCGGTCACTCATCCCTTTGCAGATGTTGATTGGTTGTCCGATAATCAGGTTAAAGGAATTTCAGAAGTCCCTGCGGTTACCTTGCATGCATCGGCGGAATTTTCGGATCAATATTGGGATGTGTCTGATAGCGAATGGGCGAATGATTTAATCGTGCCTGCGGAAGAGGTGCTTGGTTCCAAAATAACTTCCTGGGTTTCCCACCGGTGGGGATTTGCTAAGCCCTTGGTCACTTTCGGGTCGGGCCACCATCATGTGCCCGAGTTGGCTCTCTGTCTTGCAGGTGATGGATTTGGAGGAGAGAGGGTCGAGCGGGCGGCAATCTCAGGGTTGGAAGCCGCCAGTGCAATCCTTGGTGGATTGGGCTAGAAGCGGAAACGATACCCGATCTCAAAACTCGGGGCGCTTTTCAAATCTTTATCCTCGTCTAGGTTTGTACCTTTTAAGGCAACTTCCCTGCCAAGTTCAGCTCCAATCGATGCAAAGACGCCATGTTTTTCCGATGGGTTCCATTGCAGGGTGGTGTAAAGACGATAAGCGCTAATCGCAAACTCCCTTTCGCTTGGGCCAGCTACATAGTCAGCTTCGGTTAACCAGCGGTTGCCGGAGAACTGACCGCCAACGATCCAATCGAGTGAGTCGTTCAGGCTGTAGCGGTAACGAACGATGGGTCCTGCAAAAACTAAGTCAGTATGATCGGAAGGTTCCCACATGAAACCAACCGCAGGCAGAAACATATCGTCATCAAACCCTGTGGAATAGAAGGCACCGAAAATCCATTGGAAGGTCTCACTTTGTTTCCATCGAACCCCTGCCATGGCCATATAATTCATTGCATCACTACCGGTGGCGTCGAAATCCCCGGACATTCCAGGTACGAAGAGTGCAATGCCCTTCAATGTCTCCGAGTAGTCCCTGCTTAAAAAGAGAGCGAGTTCAAGAGAGTGCAATCTGTCTTCATTCAAAAAAGTGGAATCTGAAACCTCAACATCAGTACTTTGATAGCGCAAGCCAGCTCCAAAAGACCAGTCTTCACCGCCGTGGTAATATAACGGAGTCATCAGTTCCCATTGGTTGGCACCAATCTCGGTATTTGTTCCCTCGACCTTGCGGTCTGGTATGGATCCGTAGGAAATCTTTACGGCCGCGGAATCGGACATGAAATCCTGGGAATGAACGAAGATCGGACAAGCCAATGCAATAAAGATTAAGGCGGATTTTTTCATAAGCACAGCTTATGCTGGTGGCTATTTATGGTCAAGCTGGTTGCCCTGCGGGAATTTTCGATTAGGAAAAATTATTATGCACCGTCTTTTTCAAGAACAAATTCTTCCCGTCAGTCGGGAAACCCTCTGGGATTTTGTATCTGTTCCACAGAATCTCAATCAGATCACACCTCCCGATCTTGCCTTCCGCATTAAGGGTGAACCTCCCGAAAAAGCCTTTCCCGGTCTGCTTTTGGAATATGAAGTAAAAGTGCCCATGCTCGGATGGACGCCCTGGCTTACAGAGATTAAATATGTAACCGAAGGCTATTCGTTTATGGATGAGCAACGGGTAGGACCGTACAAACTCTGGATGCACACCCATCGCTTGGAAGAAGTGGAAGGCGGTACGAAGATGACTGACGATATTATTTATCAGGTGCCCTTCGGAATATTCGGGTCCATTGCCCATGTGCTCTTCGTTCGCCGTACCCTCGAACGAATCTTTCGCTATCGCCGGGAAAAGCTGGAAGAAATTTTTCCAGATAAATAATTCCCTTACACCTCGGCTTGTTTTCGCCAAGCCTTGATTATGATTCGATCCTTCCTTAATTCATTCATGACCCAGAAATGGGAGGACTTGGTCATGGCTCACTATCCGGCGGAGCCTGAACTCATCCAATCGAGTTTGCCCGATGACTTGCAGGTGGATACTTTTGAAAGTCGGGCTTGGTTTAGTGTGGTTGCCTTCCGGTTGACAGACTTGCGCATCCGTCCTCTTAGCTTTGTTAAGTGGCAGGATTTCTGGGAAATCAATCTCCGTACCTATGTCCGCGATGGGAGGGGTAATCGGGGGGTGTGGTTTTACTCCCTCGATTCCTCTGATCTTTTTGGAGTTCTAGGTGCCCGCTTGCTCTATGGATTGCGTTACAACTTTGCCCGCATTAATCGGGATGGTTCCGCTGAGGAGCGTCGCCTTATCTACCACGGGAACCGGGGTAAGATTGCCAGTTCACGAATTGAAGCGGATTGGGACAACGCTGAAAAGGTTAAGCATGAGCCCGGCACATTGGACCACTTCTTACTTGAGCGTTACCGTTTTTGGTCAAGAAGAAGCCTCGCAAGTCGTTCCTCCTCTGCTTTTGTAAGTCATGTTCCCTACGAAGCCGTTCGGTTGCAAAATGTAGATTACAACGGCGGTTTATTTGCCAGTCAGGGATTTGCCGAACCCTCGGAAGGGCCGGAATTCGGGCATTACTGCCCGGGGTTTACCGTTGAGGCAACCGCCCCGGAATGGGCATTTTCAATTTCCGGCCAGGCAAACCACAGGTAGGTCTCTCCTTTAATTCTTTGTTTTCCAAAGAAGGAGGCATCGGAAAGTTCACCAATGGAATGGTGGGGGAACCCACGGCTCATCGATCCCTGAAGCAGAGACCACAGGCAGGAATCCTTGGCTAATTTGCCGGGAAGACTGGCGACTGCGTTGTCTGCAAGTGCATCCAATTCTTCGTGTGAATCATTGCTGACCTCAGCGTGGGTTACCGCAAGAACACATCCGGGTACTGCATCCTTGATTAATTCAAGCTGGAATCCCCCGCTGGAAGAACGGGCCGCAATCAAATTTGCGAGGCAGTAGAGGTTTGAGTCATATTCCGCGAACTCAACACAGCGTTCACTGATTGGTCCCTCAAAGAAATTTCCGCAACTGGCCAATCCGGACGAATGAAAATAAGAGTGTCTGGCACCCGTCCATTTTTGGCGGAGTAAATGCGACCCATGAATCCGGATTAGTTCATCCTCCGCCAATCGGTGTGGATCGAGGTCGCGGAAGGATGCACGCATGATTTTCAATTGGTCCCGGCAGAGATAAAAAATTCTCCTGACTTCGCTTAGGCCAACTTTTCCGTTACCTGCAAGATCGAGAAAGTGAGCAAGGGAAGGCAGAGAGGCAAGAAGCGATCGTTGCAAGGAGTGATCGACGGGATTTTCTTCTGGGTGTAGGTTGTCCGTCCACCCAATGAGTTGCTTTTTAATGGAAAGGTTCTCGTCTGCAAATTTTTGCAAGGCTTCAAAGTCTCCAAATGCAGCAGGAGATTCCCCGCTGACCAGGGGTAAAATACCAAGCAAATGTTCGTAGGTTCGAAGAAGTCCATCCTTTTGGGAGACATCCTTAATCTCAGAGGTGTCTACCGTTCCATCGCCTCCCAGGTAACGGTTGCTCGGTTTGCGGTAATTATCCTTGAGCCTGTCAATTCCTTCTGATTCCAGGAATGGGGAAAGATCTGCAGGTTCCTGAACTAACATCAGGGTGCGGGAGCGAAGATCGGAATCTGGCGTAGATGGCTTAGCAAGCAGAGCTAGGCTCGACCAATCGTCACTTATTTCCGCAACCAGTTGCTTGGTGGATTCATCAGTTTCGAGCAAAGCCTCAAAGGATGCCTTTTCCTCATTGTTGAGAGATCCCATCAGGTAATCAATTGCTTGCTGGCGTTCTTTTTCCAAAAAAAATTAGTTAGTTTTTTCTATTTGCGGAATCGATGCTTCGCAAACGGCAGGTTAATATTTTTTGAGTGGTCATTGGAGGAATCTGAAAAAATGAGCTCATGGGCGTAATCCGGCGAGTAAACGGCGCAGCTTTTCCATACCCAGTCGGATGCGTGATTTTACCGTGCCAAGGGATAATTCCAGGTGATCGGATATTTCCTGATGGTTGAGTCCCTTGAAATAAGAAAGTTCAAGAACTTCCCGTTGGTCTTCGGGTAACTGGGCAAATGCATTCCGTATGCTTGTTTGCTCATCTGCCCGGCTTGCATGCTCTGCACCATCCTCGGTTGAATGATCCTGCCGGTTGCTCAGTGCCTCAATCGGTTCTCCGTGTACAACTTTGCGTTTTCGTGATCGTATCCGGTCGATGCTCCGGTTTCGGGTGATAACCAGTAGCCAGCTGCTGAACTTTCCCTTTTCCGGGGAATAAGATTCCGGCTTTTTCCAGACATAGGCGAATACATCCTGGATGATTTCTTCAGCTTCCCAACGGTCGCCCAATATTTCCAATGCCAGGGAAAACATGGCACCGGCAAAGCCGTCGTATAGATCGGCGAGGGAATCGGGTGCACGGTCCCGTATTCTTTCCCAGTGTATGGTTTCAATTGGTGACATCAGATAAGCCCTTTATCCCTTTCCCAGAACGGGGCTTTTGTCGAGAATAAGCGGATCGTTGGAGTGAGGTTTCCTTTTTAGCCAGAATAATCAGGGCTTGGAATGAAAAGGCTAGTCCTTGACCGCATGGGCTTTCAGGTCTTCAAGGTTCACGATTTCCAGGGCAGATTGTTCACATGCCTCCAATATTACCATTGGTGCCATTCCCGCCTCGAATGCCTCCTGCCAGCGCCCGGCACACAGGCACCAGCATTCACCGGGCTTTAAGCCAGGGAAATTGTATGCAGGTATAGGAGTGCTGAGGTCATTACCCATCTCCTTACTGAATGCGAGAAACTCCTGAGTCATCAGGGCGCACACCACATGCCTGCCATGATCACCCGGGTCCGTTTCACAGGTTCCATTCCTGTACCAGCCGGTACTGTTTTCCAAGCAGCAGGGAACAAGTTGGGTACCGAGTACATTCAGGGGGCCGGTTGGTTTGATAGGTGCGATCATAATCTTGATGAGGAACTAAAAAGTTCAATATTCGGAGGTGGTGGAATCTATGTCCATAGAAATTGGTGGGAGGGCGAGAATTTTTCTGCATTCATCAAGAATTCCTTGGGTGGATGAAGTACCAATCCTGGTTGCCCCGATCTTCCGCATTTTCAGGAGGGTGGTCAGATCTTTTACGCCACCGGCCGCCTTTACCTGGGTTCCCCGGGTACAGGCATTTACCATGGTTGAGACATCCTCCAGAGTAGCCCCAAGGGTTCGCATCGATCCGTCCACTTGCTTTACGAATCCAAAACCAGTCGAGGTCTTAACCCAGTCCGCCCCGGCATCCTCACAAATTTGACAAAGTTTCTGAATCATTTCCTTTCGACTCAGTTCCGAGCCTCCTTTGTTGAGGTAATCATTTTCAAAGATTACCTTGAGTCTGGAGTTGTAGGAATGGGCGGTTTCACAGACTGCCCGAATGTCTTCCTCTACAAATTTCCAGTCCCCGCTCATCACCCGGCCGGTATTAATTACCATGTCCACCTCGCTCGCTCCCTGCTCGCATGCTCTTTGGGTTTCCAATACCTTTACTTCTGTCAGGTTTACCCGTTGGGGGTTGCCGCTGACCGTGGAATCGCGAGGTTTTGCTCCCTTCAATGTGTGTTCTGCCCGGGCTA
>JAYQBI010000038.1:7334-8210 GCA_038137235.1 Opitutales bacterium
GTTTCACACAGACCGTGGCGGTTTCGTAAGCCGCCGCCATATTGCACCCGTTTTCAAGTTCGATGTTTGAAAGGGTGGGGTGGAGCAGGGCATGATCGATCATGCCCGCGATGTCATCATATGTGAATTCTTCGTTCATTTTGGGCTTCAAATTTGCATGGGACTCTTTTGTTCAGCAAGTCCCGATTGATATCTTTCCCGTTTTGATTGGATATTGCAGTTTGAAAAGATTCCCTGAATGATTTCTTCACTCAATCGGATGTCAAAGAGTAAGCTAGCCACTTTTTTTCTTGGAACCGGGGATCGTCCATCTCCCCGTTGGATGCTTGTTTCCTGGTTGGGTGGATTTCTCGGTATTTTCATGATCGAGCGGATGGGCAGACTAGTGGACTTTGGTGATACGGTTTCTCTCTTTCTTATTGGGTCATTCGGTGCCAGCGCGGTTCTTGTCTACGGTGCTCCCAAGGCTCCCTTTTCTCAACCCCGCAATGTCATTGGCGGGCATTGTGTATCCGCCCTTGTCGGCGTGTCCGTCTTCTTGCTGCTTGGAGATCAGGGCATGTTTGCCTGCCCGCTTGCGGTATCGCTCGCCATTGTCGCGATGCACTTCACTGGCACAGTTCATCCACACGGTGGTGCCACCGACCTGATTGCGGTGATTGGAGGGAGTACGGTTCAACAGCTTGGGTATTGGTATGTTCTGTGTCCGGTTGGCCTTGGTGCTTCCATCATGGTTGGCGTGGCCATTGTGGTGAATAATTTAAGCGGCGATCCGGAACGCAAATAACCTAATTTAATAAGCACCCTGCATTGACGAGTTTTTCCCATTATCAGTCAACCTGCTTGAAGGCAACGCGGAAGCCGATCCGGTGGATG
>JAYQBI010000038.1:8220-9812 GCA_038137235.1 Opitutales bacterium
CAGTTTTAAGAATCAATTGACATTTCTTGTCTCAAAATATTAAGAAACAGCAATGAAGGGGGGGGCACTAATCTTACTTTTTTTGTTTGCCCCAGTCATTCTTGTTGCCGATTCAAGTCCTTACGGTCGCTACATCCTTAGTTTTGGCTATTCTTATGACTGGGATGAAAATGATTGGTGGGAAGGTCACGATGTAGGGTTGGGGGTTAGGCTACCTTTAGCCGAAAGTGTTGATTTGGGCTTTGGGGTGGGTAAGTATACTTCAAGTTTTAACACGGTTGATAGTTCATGGTACACCGCTGATTACAGTTCTTTCAGTTTTGGTATGGGACCCGACTTTTACCATAAAATAAAAATCGACGATTCCTTTATCGATCTAGTGACAATTTCCTCTGGATTGGGATTTGGTATAAGAAGATCCAAACTTGAACAGACTGGAGTGATTAATGCAAAAACTGACGAAACTACGATGAATTATTCATTGTCATTAGTTTTAGGTTTTTCTTTTTTTGAATCTTTGTTTTTAGGATCCGGGATGACCTTTTACGATTATATCGAGAAAGATTACGACGAGAGCTTATGGTTATGGTTCGAAGTATCTTTTTTACTCAGTGAGCATTTTTTCATCAGTATGGATCTGGAAACTGAATTGCTTGGAGATTACTACAACCGGATTATTTCTTTAGGATCAGGGTTTCGTTGGTGAGTATTATCCGCCTCTTCTGTGTCTATTTCTTTTCGTGGAGTAATATCATTGTTAATCCACCTGCTTGAAGGCAACGCGGAAGCCGATCCGGTGGATGCGGCTTCCGGGACTGAATTTGTCGCGGTAGGCCGAACGCGAGCTCTGTCCCGAGGCGTCTTGGCCCCAAGAGCCGCCCCTATAGATAGGGGGGGAGCCATTGCTAGGCCCCCGCGGATCGATAACTGAGTTACTAGGATAAGTGCCGTACAAATCCGCGGTCCACTCCGATACATTGCCATGCATATCAAAAAAGCCCCATGGGTTGGGTTTGTATGAACCTACCTTTACCGTCTTTTGCAAAACATTTTCATCGTAATTCGCATACTGGGGTGAAATCTCATTTCCCCAACTGAAAGCCGTGGTAGTACCTGCCCGACATGCATACTCCCACTGGGCCTCGGTGGGCAAAGCAAACTCCCAACCTCGGATAATCCGTTCCTTCTTGTTTAATTCCTTACAAAAGGCCACCGCATCCTTCCAATGGATATGCTCAACTGGAAGTTTATCTCCTTTGAACCTACTTGGATTCTTGCCCGTTATTTTTTCATATTCTTCCTGAGTAACCTCATATTTTCCAAGATAAAACCCTTTGGTCAAAATGACTGGATGTGCAGGTGAACCTCTTCCTTCAGGTCCCATGATAAAACTACCCGGAGGACACCAAATAAGCTCCATATCAAGCGCAGATTTAACGACATAATTAGGTTTGGTTGCATAACCGTCCACCGTGTTTGCCAAACGGTTCAAATCGATCGAAGCAGAAGCACCCTTCGCCTCCTCAACTGCCTGCTTCACTTCCGCCTGT
The DNA here is from genome assembly GCA_038137235.1 of Opitutales bacterium. Lineage (GTDB taxonomy): Bacteria > Verrucomicrobiota > Verrucomicrobiia > Opitutales > Seribacteraceae > Chordibacter. Next base: position 9,771 of record JAYQBI010000038.1, read on the forward strand.
TCACTGGCACTCATATCCTCCAGTTTGGCAGGCACACCCTTG
>JAYQBI010000039.1:0-9811 GCA_038137235.1 Opitutales bacterium
AATCCATCTTCGCTCTTTTCTGAGGCTGTGGAAGGTGTGGTTTCATTGACCTCAGGAACAACAAGATCGGAAATTTCAGGCTCAGATGGCAATTCGCCAACGATATCATCAACCATTCCGCCAGCATAACAATCAATACCATCGTCCGGCGGAAGGATATCGGAAGCACCATGATCTCCTCGAATAAATTCACCATCGGAAGTTAAAGTATCGCCAGGCTTTAGAACATCACCATCTTGCCTAACATCCCCGCCAGAATTATCAGATGGATGACCATCGACTAGATTTTCGGTAACTGCATTTTCAGAAACGCCAGCAGGCTCAGCAGATTGACTTGGTTCTGGGGCAATATCCACGGGTGAATCAACCACTGGACTTTCTGGTGCACCAGGAGTCTCAACTGCAGGAGTAGGCTCAGCAGCGGTTACACCGGGTTCGTTTGAAGCTGAATTAACCGGAGAATCGGCTTGAGGGCTTCCGGCATCAGCAGAAGTTCCCAAAATGTCAGGTGCATCGCTAGTTGTACCATTGGATGGATTTTCACCCATCTCGGAAGAACCATTGGATGATTCTGGTGCCTCACCCTTACCAACCGCATCACCGAGAATGTCAGCCTCACCATTGTCTCCATCGGAAGAATCTGCTTTTTGCTCAACAATCTCTTCCGCAGCTTGTGCCTTCTCATGTGCAATCAGCCTGGCATCACCCTCTTCGAACTGCAATACCTCATCGGCATGAACATCAGCCATTGCTTGTTCTTCATCAAATTTTAGAGCTCTAGGGTTGCCGCCTTTACCTCCCACGATATTTTCGAGGAAACGAGTACCAATTTTTTTCAAGCGGTTAGTAGGGGACTTCGAAGATTTTTTCATGGCTGTATGAACGGATGAGTTAAGGGTTTAAAGAGGAACATCCAATTCGAATGCACAAAAATCAAGAAAAATTGAATAAATTTTCACCCATGATAATGCAATTATCTGAATATCGATGATTTTATTATATTTTTGCTAAATATTTTTACAATCAGGTTCATTAATCATTTCAAAAATGCCTGAATGAATAGCTTCTTTTTTTGCAACCGCGTTAAGCAAAGATTTTGGGTCACCAATCAGAATCACACCCTTTTGGGCACGGCTGACGGCAACATACAGGAGTTCACGGGTAAGCAGGTGGTCATCTGGTGAGGGAAGTACAATTAAAATATTTTTAAATTCAGAACCTTGGCTCTTGTGAATGGTGGAAGCATATCCGGTTCTATGGACTGGCAAGCGGGAACGGGGAATTAAGCGGGGCTCATCCAAACCAGCAAAGTAGCAACGATTGTTTAGCATGACACCGTCATCTCCATTAAATAACCCGACTGAATAATCATTCACCCCAATGACTAGGGGCATGGGAGAATTCTCTAAATCCCCAAGCATGGACTTTACCCGATCGTTCCAATGATCGACTCCATGTATGCCTTGGTTATGGGCACATAAAATTTTAAAATCGTCCAAGGCATCAAGTGCATCAGACGGGTCCCGACTTGCTTGCAGTCCTGCAAATCCCGACCGAATCAGGGAATCGATCGAGTCATCTTTTGCCGACTCAATGAATTGAAGAGATGGGTCACCACGGGCAAGAATCCCCAGGGCATCTTCTCCCCTACCCTCGGCAATGGCCAAGCACAGATCCCCAATTGCATCGCCTCCGGAAGACTGTTCACGCCGGTGATTTCCAGAAAGGGATACCGAACAACCGGACAATGAACTTGGTTGCTTTGATAATTTTGCAGAATTGGAAAAATGGCCTAAGTCAGCCAATTGTTCAGATGAAAATTCATTGGCAATCAAACCCTTTACCAAGCCACTGAAGACAGCACCACCCTGAACCGGAGAAAGTTGATGGGGATCTCCCACCAGAATTAATTTTGAATCCGCTGGCAAAGCTTCGCAAAGCCTGGCCATAAGAGATAAGTCAACCATTGAAGCCTCATCCACGAGTACAAGATCGTAGGGAATCGGGTTTTCTGCGTGGTGCTTAAAATCGACCGATCCATGGACCGGACCAAGCAAGCGATGAATCGTCAAGGTGCGGGAACGATTAATGACAGCTGTTTGCTTGGACGGTGGAAGCAAACTTTGCTCCATCGCATCGATCAATGATCTGTGCATACGATGGGCAGCCTTTCCGGTTGGGGCACACAATGCGACCCTCAAGCCGACATCCCTTTCGAGCATGCAAGAAAGAATGAAGGCAATCGTCCTAGTTTTCCCGGCACCTGGCCCACCCGTCAGCACACAGAATTGTTTCTGCAAGGCGACACCGACCGCAAGGGCCTGCCTGGGATCGAGGGATTGGCGAACATAACGGTCGAAAAATTCTAAAATTTCAGGCTCATTTGCATGAAGTGGTTTTTTTACCCGTTCTGAAATCGCCTGAGCAACTGTGTTCTCATATTCATAAAATCTTTGAAAATAAAGGTTTCCCCTTTCAGTCAAAACAAGGGGGAGATCGTCCTGCGGTGTACCCACAGCAGAAAACTGCAATGGGTCAATACACAGATCATCATATTCCTCAGGAACCAAATGGCTGATACCAGTTGCGGTCTTCAAGGCAAGACGCTCGCAAATTTCGCTCAAACTGTCAGCTAAACCAGGATGTTCGCGTGAGGCAAAAAAGGATGCAACTGCAGGACCCAAAACCTTAAGTTCAAAAGTCATCTGGTTAACAATTTCTGAACTCATTTGGATAAAGTAAAAAATTGCTCGAGTGCTTCGATCACCTCCAGGGACGGACGATCCTCAAAGATTCCATCATTTGAAGAAGAACGAATCCCACGGGTGAACAAATAATACACACTGCCGAAGTCACGATTGTAGGAATACTCAGGCAAACGGGCACGCAAATGCAAGTGAAGGGCAAGGACATAAAGGTGGTATTGCAGGATGTAGTGATGATTGAGCATTTCCTCCTCGATTGCTTCCTGACCAAAACCACCGGCATCTCCGGTAAGGCGGTTAGACTTCCAGTCAAGTATGTAAAACTTTCCGTGATGCCGGAAAATCAAATCGATTTTTCCAGTGAGAAAGCCATTCATTTCAGTCTTCTCCCATGCAGTTTTTGAAACTTTGGAAAGGTAATGAAATAAGGTGGATTTTTTCGGAAGTAAATCAACGAGGTCTCGTAGTTGGATAGAGCGGGAGGGAAAGAAAAACTCCATTTCCTCAATTCGGTCGGAACGGGTAAGAGTCCCCAAGTGAAAACCGGAAAAAAGTTCGGCTTCCATGACCTGATCAACCATTTTCTTGATCGGGCCTAACCACAGTGAGGAATCGAACTGATGACGGGAAAGCTTTTGCTCAATTAAAGAAACCCAAGTGCTGGGTTGATCAAAATCCAGATGCTCAAAAACATCGTGAAAAAAGTTTCCGGCATGAGCACCGGCAGGAAAATCGAAAATGAGATCTTTCACCTTTTCCTTTTTTTCGATTGGTTGAGGATCTGATTGCATGCCGTCAAGATCTGCACCATTAAAATCAACTTGCCTGGTCATGCTGCTGAAGGACTCGATCCGGTTGCTCAACGAAATGGACCGACCAGAAGGAAATTGAGCAGCGGCAAGTATTTCTGATCCGACCTGCTCTTGCTCATCCGAGTTTTTGCTCGATGCACCCGTCTCTCGGACAGGCAACGACAGATACTTATGAGAAATCGAATTTTCTAATTTATGCTGATTAATCCATGCTTCAATGCTGCCATTACTTACTGACTGCTTGATGTGATTGAGAATATACCCCTGAGCACTCGCTCTTTCATCTTCTGCAGAAACAAATGCGGATTGATAAAGATAGCAGCAAGAGGAGGCACGGGTAAGAGCCACATAGAGAAGGCGGGCATCTTCGCGCCTTTCCTCCAATCTTCCCAAGGCTAGGTTTTCCTCGCTTGCAAATTCACGCAAATCTACCCTGAGCTCACCGTCCGTAGCATGATAAGTAAACGTTCCTTTTGTTCGTTCGGAGGAAAACCCAAGGAAGGGAATGAAGGTAATTGGATATTCCAACCCTTTGGCCTTGTGCACGGTTAAAATACGAATGACCTCCGACTCGGACTCCAACCTAAGTTGGTACTCCTCATTGCTCCGGTCTTTCTCTTCCATTCTGGCACGCAACCAGATCACCAGGGAGGACGGAGACATAGGCTTCTCAGAAGTTGCCTGATGGAGAACCTCGGCAAGGTGCAGAAAATTGGTAACCCTCCTCTCGCCATCGGGGCGGGAAAGATTCTGCCTGATTGCACCGGTTTCACGAAATAGTTTTCTCAGGGCTACATAGATGCCCTGATCGCGCCAGATAGCACGGAGTTCGCGAAACTTCCCAACCCATTCGTCCCATTTTTTAGGTTCATCTATCCAGCTCTGAAAATCTGATATTTTCTTGCCCATAAGACCCGTAGCCAGGGCCCGCCTCACAGCCCCGTCATCATGAGCATCCGCCACCCCCTGAAGAACCCAGGCAAGTTCTTTGGCTTCGTCCGTTTCAAATAAACTAAGATCCGTAAAAACCACAGCGGGAAGACCGCGGGAACAAAAGTAATCCCATACCTCTTTGGCCTCAAAATTGGAACGCACTAAAACCGCAATATCCCCTGCTTTCACCCCGCGATTCCCAATCCGCCCACTTTCCAAAAGTCGGAAAATTTGATTGGCCATATCGATACGTATTCCCTCTTTTGCCTGTGACTGGTTAAGTCTTCGGTCTCCTGTATCTTCCAACTCTCTGATTACAAAGGGTGGGGAATTTTCCCCGCTCCATGAAAAAGTTTTTTCCTGATCTGCCGCTCCATTTTGATTGGGAGAAACGGGGACAAAGGGAAGTTGAGGATGATGAAATGGGCTATCTCTGGGTGCAGACAAAAAGGCGTTTATCCCAGATACCAAAGATGAGGTGGTGCGAAAATTTTTATCGAGAGAAAAAACCGTTGCACCGGTTTGACGGGCAAAGGAAAAGTAGGCTTCAAGATCGGCCCCACGAAAGCGGTAAATTGATTGCTTGGGATCACCAATCAGGTAGAGCCAGTGCTGGTTTGTATCCGCAAAAAGTTTCCTGAAAATATGAAACTGTACCGGGTCGGTATCCTGAAATTCATCAATCAAAGCGGCATCAAATTTTTTTCGCAGAGTATCCCGGATCGATTCACCTGTGGAACCCGGTTTCCCCACTGCCTCAGCGGTAAGGGATAGCAAGTCATCAAAGGAAAGAATGGCCCGGAACTCCTTCCATTTCTTGATTTTTTCCTTGAGAAAAGATGCACTGTCCAGTCTGAGACAGGCTCCAAATTGTTGAAGTTGTTCAAGAAAGTGCGCTGCTTCTAGAGCAAAATGAGGCTTAGGCTCTTCAGCAAAGTCCTTTCGCACCTTGAGCTTGGAAGCCTGTATGTATTCGAGGGCTTGCAATCCGATAGGAGAAACCGCCTGCTCGCGGAACATATGGTCGAAGATATCTGCATAAAAAGCCGAATTTTTAAAAGCCCGCATATTCTTTGCCACACATCGTTCCACAAACTCAAGGAACTCCGTACGGTTGTTTAGCCATGCAATCTGCAATCGGTCATAGGCATGGACCAATCGATCCTTAGCCAGTGAGGCATCCTCGCCTTGGTCAAACCCAAACCTGTATTCGCGGGTGGTGGGTAAGGTGCGGTAAAACTTGACCATATCATCAGGCTTAAACTGAGCCAGTGAAGTGGCTGCCGTAACAACTGGATGGGCCTCTGCCAAGTTGCAACGCCAGTATTCCTGCATCGCTTCCACCACAAGTTCGTCCGATGCCTGATCCAATCGTGCCTCAAACAGAGCGGAAGTTTCGAGGGAATTCTCAGTCAGTACACGGCTACAAAACCCGTGAATGGTTTCAATAATGGCTTCATCAAAACAAGTGATTGCGAGGCGAATCCGTTGAATTGACAGCTGCCGCTGTTTTTCAGTTTTCTGTAGCTGAAGAATTGTTTCGTCCGTGATTTCTTCCGAGCCATCCTGCAACAACTTGAGTGTATCGACCAGAAGCTCACGTATTCGCCCCCTTAACTCCTCGGTAGCCGATTTGGTAAAAGTAACCACCAGGATCTTGCGAATTTCCAGCCCCTGCTCAGCAATCAAACGCAGGACAATTCGGGCGAGTGCGAAAGTTTTACCGGTTCCGGCACTTGCTTCCAGGAGAGAAACTCCTGGCACCAAAGGTTCCCTGGAGCAATCAAAAGAACGAATATTCATCAGGGCTTACCCTCCTTTTGATGATGAAGAATTGGCCCAAAAACTGACCTTGCCAAACCTTCAAATTCAGGTTGATCCAAAGGAGACAGGGGAAAGCAAACCTTATTCTCCGCAAGCTCGCTTTCCTTACGACCACCATGGCTAAAGTCAGTCGGGAGCCATTCAATGCGTGCCCTGGAAAATGCACGCTCAATCCATACATCATTTGCGGGATCAGATGCTTTTTCAATTTCAGTTTGGTAGGCCAGCGAGGTGGCGGGAAAAAACGGAAGCGGGCGAGCCTGACCAGCATGAAAAATTGAGAGCATATTTTTTAAATATCCCATCGCTTCTTCAACGGGGAGCGGTTCGAATAAAAGAAATTTATTAGCTTTATCCAATCCGTAAAAAGCGGTCTCAAGAAGATCCAAACGACCGTCCGCACAGCCAATCAGGTGTCGAATCCAGGCTTCGAGTCTGTCCTTAGGACGGGTTTTTCCACACCTGTACAGAACCTGTCGCTTATTGATCAAACTATCCAAGTGACCATGCAAAGAAACTCCATCAACCAGAAGATTTATCTCCCAGCTCGGGTCTTTTTCACCGGTAAGAGAAGTACCATACCGGTTCATAAAGTCCTTTATTTCCCGGTTGGTTTCATTGAACCAAACTTTTCCCAGGTTTCCAGGCGGTAAACTTCCCTCCGCCCGAGCAAGAGTATACAAATCCACGGCATTCTGATGATGAAGTTCAATGGCGAGCAAACGGTTTTTTAAGCCAAACTTTTCCAGATTACCCAAGGTCAGGGGTTCCGAATCAGTTGGTGGTCCATCTTCATCCCAAAGCTTCATTCCCAGACGAGTAACCAAAAAGTATTTGGACGGACTATCGAAAAAACGAAGTAAATCGGAAAGCTGAACCACCTCATCATCATTGGATGAATTATCGATGGAAGAATCCGTAAAGACTGGAATTTGCTTTGAACGAATCGTCTGTGCATCGGCAGCAGACAAATGATCCGAGGAATAGGAACGGCATGAACTTCGTCCGGAAAAATTCCTAACCCCAAAGCCGTGCAGGGTTTGTTCCTCAATCAGTTCTACAGCCGCAGATGAAGGTTCACCTTTATCATCGCGAAAAAGGGCTAATTTATCGAGGGAGTCCAGCAATTCATTGATCACCACGGAAGGAGGAATCTTCTCAGATTGCCGAATGGATTGTCCGAGGTAGCTCAGGTATAGCGTGTCGCGGGCACACCATAAAGCTTCAAGAAAGAGGTAACGGTCATCCTCGCGTGTGGAACGGTCACCCGGACGGCGATCTCCGGAAAGATCAAAACTAGGCCGGTAGTTTTGGCGAGGAAACGCTCCGTCATTCATTCCAATCATACATATAACACGGGCATTGACACTGCGCATGGGGCGAAGACCGCAAAAAGTGACTCCATGAGTAAGAAACTGTCCTTTTGGCGCCCCCGCTTCCACGACATTTCCAAGGTGATAACGAATGACCCGAAGGGGCACTCTCGCAGTTGGAGCACGTTGCGAATATTCACCCGCCAGGTCATCGATCGCCTTTTCGATTCTCCTGCGATCGAGGAGGTTTTCATCCACAACCGGAAAAAAAGTTCGGCTGATTGAAAGCAAGAATTCTTTCCATTCTGCTAGGGTCAGGCTGGCACGACTTCTTTCCTGATACTGCTGTAGCTGTTGGAGAACATGAAATAATTTGGCAAAGAGGTGGGCATTCTCACCATCAATCTGATCATAAGGCAGGATATCTTCCCAAGTTTTTTGACCGCGGCCACGCATGCAAAAACCAAGAACCATGCGGTCCATGGCATGCATCCATGTATGTTCCTGCGTGGGGGATGACCCCAATGACTCTCTGTGCCGAGCATCAAAGCCCCAGTAGGCATGACTCTCCCGTATCCATTTTCTAAAGCTTTCAATATCCTCGTCCATCCATTCGAATTTGATCCGCATGGGGAGTGAATCCAAGAGATCAAGTACTTCACGGTTACTTGCCCGACCGTCAAAAAATTCCAGTAAATTAAAAAAGAAATCTACGAGTTGGCTCTCCTGACGGGGCTCACGGTCGACAATGGAGTAAGGAAAATGAGCAGGCATTCCCTCCTCCATTTCACCAAAAGTTGCCCGTATGTAAGGAGCATAAATCTCCGGGCTTGGCATCATCACCAAAACATCGCCAGGCAGGAGGGTTTCATCCTCCGCAAATTTTTGAAGGAGAAAGTCACGCAACACCTCAGCCTCCCTCATCGGACTGTGGCAACTTTTTATAACCAGACTAGAATCACCCGGACGATAACTATGACAGGATGCAGGTTTTTCTTCAAACACTTCGAAGATCCATCTTTGCAAATGCGCAAGAAGGGAATCATTCATGGGTGATCGAAAATCCAAGGCAATGTCATGGGCATCACGGTCGATCAAAAGGTTGAAAAAATCACGACCGGTACGGCCCATAGAACCGATCAAAGGGTTCCCGGTTTCGATATGAAGATCACTCTCGTGAATCGATGATTGCTCAGATCCTTCGATTCTTTGCAGAGCACGCAATTTCCACTTTTCTGATTTCACATCACCCCACATCAACGGTGCTGGTTGCAAACTGTAAATGCGAAGGGGACAGGTCCGGCTGTAATGTTGTAGAATATTCAGAAATAAAGGAGGCAAGGTTGAGATTCCAAAAACAGAAAGTCGTTTAGGCAATCCCTCCGGATTTTTGGGCACGCTTAACTTACTCATTTCCAAGGCCAGTTCAGGGAGAGATTTGATTCCCATTTTATCCCGGAGTTCTCGCCACAAAATTGTCTGCCAATTATGCGGCCCAGCTGGAGATATGCTTTGCCTGCTCCAGTCCAGTATCATCTCCGGCCTGTAGGCAAGGTATGAATCGAAGAGGGTGGAAATCTGCCTGCTTAACCGGAATGCACGATTTTGGTCCCAGTTTTCACCCAGATAAGAAATGAGAGGAGAGAAGATATCGGAGTGCGAATGAATGAATTTCTCCAGTATTTCATAAATTGCCCATGCCATCCCCTCTTTTGTGTATGGATTATCCGTTGATTCTGTGCCAAGAAACCCTCGCAGAATACCCCAAATCGTATCTTCCGGGAAACGAAACCGGGCGTGAGCAAAAATACCTGACTTTTTCGCAATGTTTAGTTTAACCCATGTACCCATGCCCCGGCTTTGTACCAAAAACTCTTCTTTTTCAAATGGTCCAAGCGGATCGTTTTTTAAGTCTTGAGCACAGCGAGCTACCAGAATCTCTGGATCATTGGATCCATAAACAACCATTCCGTGTGGTGGCACCAGTGAATCACCAGTGTTCGGGAAAAGAGATATGACGGACATGTTCAAGAATGATCAAAACAATAAGACTTATGGAATTGTGGCTACCGATAAAATCTAAAATTCAAAGGATGGTAGTTTAACCATAAACAGGGACATATAATGTCTCTCTAAAGAATTGATAAGACAGAAAAACCAAGTTTTGCACTGACCACAAATTTTGTCTACCTCTTGAGAATGAATTCCCTTAATCCTACGAAAA
>JAYQBI010000040.1:0-8141 GCA_038137235.1 Opitutales bacterium
ACACCTTGCGGTCATCAATAAATTTTGACTGGATAGCCTCAGCGACCGATCCTGTTTTCTTTTCCTTGTCTTTATCTTCGCTCATAAAAGTGAATGGATATATCTTATTACTCTTTTTTGTCGAGCATCTCAATTCTGCGGATATGCCGGCCTCCTTCGAATTCAGCATCCAACCATGCATCGATGATTTTGAGGGTCAGTTGTTCACTTATCTGCCTCTGACCTATGGATAAAACATTTGCGTTGTTGTGTTGCTTTGCCAGTCGTGCAGTTTCCTCGCTCCAGCAGAGAGCACAACGAACTCCGGCTATCTTGTTGGCAGCCATGGCTTCACCATTTCCACTACCTCCGAAAACAACTCCAAGATCACACGAACCTTCGGCCACACTTAGGGCTGCGGGCTTAACAAAGACAGGGTAATCAACGGATTCGTTCGAAAAGGTACCGAAATCCTGAACTTCGTGGCCCAGTTTTTGAAGATGAGCCTTAACTGCTTCCTTGTATTCAAATCCGGCATGATCTGTGCCTAATGCAATTTTCATAATTTCGATTGGTCGTTTTGAACGGATTATCTAAATAAGTCCCAATTCCATTTTTCCTTCCTCAGAAATCATATCCTGAGTCCATGGAGGATCCCATACAATTTCAACTTCTGCATGGTCAATTCCAGGCAATTCCAGTACTTTTGCTTTGCAGTCATCTGCAATTACAGGGCCCATTCCACAGCCAGGTGCGGTTAAGGTCAGATCGATGTAAGCAACTCGGCCATGTTCCTCTGTTTTTTCAATCTCTACGCGGTAGATAAGGCCTAGGTCAACCACATTTACGGGTATCTCAGGGTCAAAAACAGTTTTTAAATTTTCCTTAATCTCATCAATTCCCGCTGGTTGAGCGTTACCATCAATGGGTAGCTTTGTTGCTTCTTCTAAATTTTCACCCAGTGCATCTGCATCTCGGGCTCCAATCCTATACATGCCCTGAAGCGTCATTACGGTGAAATTTCCGCCTAGGCGATGAGTGATGGTAACTTTTTCACCCCTGCCAAGAGTAAACTCCTCACCATGGGGTATCAGCGTGGCTACCACATCCCGGGTCAATTCAACTTCCTGTTGGCTCATAACTTTTTATGAATCGAGAGACTCTCCGAGACAATTCAATACATGCTTGCGAGTTGATTCATGAGAGACATGCTCAAGAGATTCACTCAAAAAACCGACAGCGATTAATTTTTCCGCGTCTTTTTCGGTAATTCCACGACTACGCAGGTAGAATAACTCCTGTGGGTCAATCCTGCTGGTGGTGGCTCCATGACTGCATTTCACTTCATTGGCGAGGATTTCCAGTCCTGGTAGTGAGTCCGCTTCCGCTTCATTGCTTAATAAAAGATTGCGGTTGGTTTGGTAGGCATCGGTGTGCTGAGCATTTTCTTCCACCTTGATCAGTCCTGAGAAAACAGATTTAGCCTCCTTGCGAAGAACATTTTTGCAAAGCAAGTTGCTGGTGCAGTGTGCCGCCTCATGGACTTGAATAGTACGTTGATCAAGCAACTGCTCATCGTTGCCCATAAAGGCAGATCTGTATTCAAAATGAGAACCAGGCTCGGTTAAGACACCTTTGGACTCAATTCTTGACTGAGCACCACCCAAATGTAGAGCAGATGTGCTTAAGTTGGCATCCTTGCCGATATGGAAGTGTTCCATCTGTACCAGAGTTGAACTTTGGGAGCATTGCTGCAATACAACGCGGTTCAATTTAGCTCCAGTTCCAAGACGAACTTTTAGCAGGTTAGAGATATGTCCCCCCTTGCCACTGCTGTGGGAGCAGAATTTCTCAATCAGGGTGACTTCGGAATGGTCCCCGATTTCAATCAAATTGTGATGGAACGCAATTTTTCCTGATTCAGGCTCATGATGTTCGATCACAAGAGGTGTGCCTAGATGAGTGGATTCCGTTACCCGAAGCAAGAAACCCGTTTCGGCAAAAGCTCCGGTAAGTAATGAATACTCCTGAGCCCCAAGCTCGGGTCCTTGCATTTTGGGTAGTTCGGCTAATGCATGCGGTTGATCCAGAATGAGACGGTCCAGAAGATGCAGGAAAATACCATCTTCAGAACTTCCAGTTTCTACAATAAGAGAATTTTTTGGATCAGCTAATCCGTTAATTGAATCAAAACTGAATCTTGCTTTAGGTGAAAACCGCCATCGTTCGTCTTTGATGATTTTTTCGGGCAAAGCAGAAAAGCTGTCCCAGCAATCTTTACGGAAATCGGCGAGCCAACCAGGCTCCCATGATCTGCTTTCAGCAAATTTTTTGAAAGTTTCTGGTGATTTAAAAGAAAAAGTAGGCATCGAAAGATTGGGTGATAAAATTTCTTGGGTCATAACAATTATCCAACCGAACCTTCCATTTCCAAATCGATCAGTCTCTTCAATTCCACACTGTATTCCATGGGAAATTCACGAATCAGATCGTTGACAAAACCATTGACACAAAGACTCATTGCTTCCGCTTCTCCTAAACCACGTTGCTGCATGTAAAAAATCTGTTCAGCACTTACCTTGGATACGCTGGCTTCGTGTTGGACTGAGTTTGCATCTCCTTGGACGGTGATTGCAGGATATGTGTCTGTCTGGCTGTTGCTGTTGATGAGTAGGGCATCGCACTCCGTGTTATTTTTACAGCCTTTTAAGTGGCCGGGCATTTGAACCAGCCCTCGATAAGATGACCTTCCTTCGCCAATCGAGATGGATTTCGAGACAACATTGCTAGTGGTTTCATCAGCCGCATGAACCATTTTGGCTCCAGTATCCTGGTGTTGCCCATCATTGGCCAAAGCAATCGAGACCACTTCTCCGCGGGCTTTTCGACCACGCAAAATAACGCCTGGGTACTTCATGGTTAATCGTGAACCAATATTGCAGTCGATCCATCGTACTTCGGCCTCTTCCTCAGCAAGAGCTCTTTTCGTGACCAGGTTGAAGACATTGTTCGACCAATTTTGTACGGTTACATATTGAATTTTTGCACCTTTCAGAGCAACCAGTTCGACCACAGCACTGTGTAAGGTGGAGGTTTCAAACTTCGGTGCGGTGCATCCTTCCATATACATTACCTCCGATCCTTCATCTGCGATAATCAAGGTTCGTTCGAACTGACCAAAATTTTCAGCGTTAATGCGGAAGTAAGCCTGTAAAGGTTGGGCGAGTTTAACTCCGGGCGGGATGTAGATGAAACTGCCCCCAGAGAACACTGCACTGTTAAGTGCAGAGAATTTGTTGTCGGAGGTAGGAATCACTTTTCCAAACCACTTTTTGAAAATTTCTGGGTGTTCTTTTAACCCCTCCGTCGATCCCACAAAAATAACACCTTCTTTCTCAAGGTCTTCTTTCATTCTTGAGTAAGCCGCTTCGCTATCAAACTGAGCTTCCACGCCCGCTAGAAATTTCCTTTCCTGCTCAGGGATACCAAGACGCTCAAAGGTGTTTTTGATGTCATCAGGTACTTCGTCCCATGTGCGGCTGGGGCGCTGTCCTTTGGCCAAGTAATAACGAATAACATCAAAATCGATATTTTTTAGATCATCAGTTGCCCAATGGGTGGGCATCGGTTTTTTCTCAAAGGTGGAAAGGGCTTTCTGCCGGAAATCAAGGAGCCATGGGTCCTCCTCTTTAACTTCTGAGATGTATTTAACAACATCAGCAGACAATCCTACGCCGGCATCAAAGGAATAATCGGTTTCGTAGTGAAAATTTCCTTTATCGCGATCTACTTCAACTTGGGAAGGGCTTATCATCATCAAATAGGGAGGGGGATTAAGCGGCAACTTCCTGTTTGACCCAGTCGTATCCGCGCTCTTCCAGTTCTAGTGCAAGTTCTTTGCTTCCAGTTCGGACAATTTTACCATCAGCCATAACATGAACAAAATCTGGCACAATGTACTCGAGCAGTCTTTGGTAGTGAGTGATCACAAGGATCCCGCGGTCGGGGTTGCGCATCCGGTTTACCCCTTCTGAAACCACCCGCAGGGCATCAATATCCAGACCACTGTCCGTCTCATCCAAGATGCAATATTTGGGATTTAGCATGGACATTTGTAAAATCTCGCAGCGTTTCTTTTCCCCACCAGAGAAACCATCATTCAGAGAGCGTGAGGTAAATTTTCGGTCCATTCCCAATTCGTCCATTTGAGCATAGAGTTCTTTGTAAAAGTCAACCGCCTTGACTTTTTGCCCCTCTTCCAGGCGTGCATTCCTGGCTGCACGGATAAAATTGGCAATGCTAACGCCGGGTACCTCCATGGGGTATTGGAATGCAAGGAATAAGCCGAGCCTGGAAATTTCATCAGGTTCCAGACCAAGTAGGTTTTCATCATCAAGGGTTGCAGTTCCTCCAGTCACTTCGTAATCAGGATGCCCGGAAAGGACTTTCGCTAAGGTGCTTTTACCGCTTCCGTTTGGCCCCATGATTGCGTGCACTTCACCTTTGGGTATTTCCAGGGACAATCCCTGTAGAATTGTTTTATCGGCGATCGTGGCTTTAAGGTTATCGATTTTGAGAGAATTCACATTAATTTTATGGTTAAAGAAAAGTTAATTTTGGGAAATCAGTCCGGTTCCTGAGAATGATAAGTCAAGGTTGTCAGCAGTGAAGCCGGTTGGAATCAGAGCTTCCATTCGTGCAAGAGTAGCTTGATCAATTTGTATATCATAAATCTTTCCTGTGTTCTTGCACTTGAAATGAGCATGCGGAGAAAGGTTAGGGCAATAGCGGGTAGGGGAACGGTCCATGTGAACTTGCCGGACAAGTCCGCACCCAACCAAAGTTTCTAAACAGTTGTAGACCGTAGCAAAAGAAGTCCCTGGGAGTTGCTTTTTGACACGGTCAAAGATGTCATCTGCTGTTGGGTGATCTCTCTTGTCCAGAATAACTCCGTATACGCAAGCACGCTGTTTGGTAGGACGAAGGCCTTTCTCACGACGGGATTGATTGAATGTCTTTTGAGAAGACGGTGGGAGTGAAAATGACCTGGAAACCCTAGACTATCTGAGGCAAAGCAATTCTCAAGATAAAATGGAATTATTCTAATTCCGAAAAAATAGGGAAGCACAAGGTGCCAGCTAGTAGTCCGTGTAGGTAAATAATCCCCAGAGCAATGTTGTCTTACCCCCTTTATGTAGGCGTCGGTTTACAAGTTCATCTGAACTAACACGAAAAGTTCCCGTTTCAACAGGAGTATATGAAGAGGGTTCATGTGTGATAACCCCACCAAGATTAACTTCCTTACTGAAGTATTTTTTTGGGTTAAGTGAACAGCCTGAAAAAGAAATAATTGCACTCAAGAAAACAAATAATAAGGCGACGCGAAATAGTGTGACTGAATAAGCTGACATCTTCTTCATTCAAGAATTTTCAGCCCATCTAGTCAATCTGAAGTTTGAATGTTTGATGAGTAGATAAAAGATTGTAGGCAAACTCCTAAAAGAATAGGGTAAGCACTTGATTGTATGAATAAAGAGAATAGCTTGATCGAGGAAATTATTTCTTTGTGTAAACGTCGTGGTTTTGTCTTTCAGTCTTCCGAAATATACGGTGGATTGAACGGTTTTTTTGATTACGGACCCTTGGGTGTAGAGTTACGTAAAAATATCAAGGATGCCTGGTGGGAAGATATGGTCAGGAGGCGCGATGACATGGTCGGTCTCGATTCCAGTATCATCATGAACCCCCGCATTTGGCAAGCTTCCGGTCATGTGGATGGATTTACGGATCCGATGGTGGATTGTAAGGAATCCAAAATGCGTTACCGGGCGGATCAGCTTTTTGCGGCAGAGGTTTTGGTGAGCGGTGAATCGATCGGTTGGATCTCTTTACTGGAATCTGAAAGTATCGAAGAAGAAGCTGCCAAAATGGCAGATTCACTTAAAAGAAAGGCTGCCAAACAGGGCGAACTAGAGGCAATTAAGCTTCGTCCTTATGATGAGTTGTCTAATGATGAACAGCAACTTGTTCCCTCACCCGCAACCGGCAAACCTGGGTCCCTCACGCCGCCCCGCGAATTCAATATGATGTTTGAGACTCATGTGGGTGCATTGCGTGACGGGTCATCAAAGTGCTATTTGAGGCCGGAAACGGCACAGGGCATCTTTGCAAATTTTAAAAATATTGTCGATACTGGCCGGGTGAAAGTACCCTTTGGAATTGCTCAGATTGGAAAAGCGTTTCGCAATGAGATTACTCCCCGGAATTTCATTTTCCGTTCGAGAGAATTCGAGCAAATGGAAATCGAATATTTTATTCCCCCCGGAGATGATCATTGGCCTAAGTATCATCGTGAGTGGATTGATGCCAGGAAGCAGTGGTTTGAATCCATCGGTCTAACCTCGGATATGCTTGGAGAAGAAGTTCATCCCCAAAACAAACTAGCTCACTACGCTCAGGCTTGTACAGATATTACCTTCAAATTTCCTTTTGGTGAGCATGAGCTCGAAGGAATTGCGGCCCGCGGAAACTTTGATTTAACCCAGCATCAGGAACATTCAGGGAAAAGTCTTGAATACTTTGATGAAGGTCAAAAGCAACGATATTTACCCAATGTAATTGAACCAAGCCTAGGAGTTGACCGCACCTTTTTGGCGGTTTTATGTGCGGCCTATCAAATCGATGAAGTGGACGGAGAAAAACGCACTGTGATGAAATTTCATCCACGGGTTGCCCCTATCAAGGCATCTGTTTTTCCCTTGGTTAAAAACAAGCCTGAACTTGTCGAAAAAGCCCAAGCCTTATATCGCCGCCTTCAACGCAAGTGGAATGTTACCTATGATCAGTCGGGTGCAATTGGCCGTCGTTACCGCAGGGCGGACGAAGCAGGCGTGCCCTATGCTCTTACGGTTGACTTTGATACTTTGGAAGGTGATGAGTCCATCACTCTAAGAGACAGGGATACCACTGAGCAGCAAAGAATGTCAGTTGACGAGGCCGTTGCCTTCCTGGAAGAACGAATCAATCCCTAGTTTTTTAAAACTGGGAGTTTTAATCACTTAACTTCCAGTCATCCAATACCAATTGAAGGGAACTTTTTCCATTCCAATGATTTCTTCTTATTTTAAAGGCTAAATCAATTTCCTTGTTGGTTGGAGGAACTTTATCTCCCATTCTCCATGCGATTCCACGAACGAAACCCTGGCCATTGTGAAGCGAAAATTGAAAATGTTCACCATTTGAAATTTTGCGTGGCTGGTCTTTGAGTTTGATCCTGAGTAATCCCAATGTCGGTTCAGGATTTTCCTGCCCGAATGGCCCGAGCAAATTGATTTCGTCAAGAAGTTTAAAACTTAGTTCTTTGGCGGTGACGATTACATCTATATTTAGAACTGGTGGCTCCTTAATCGAAACCGCTGAAGCTTTTTGGATGGCATCCAAAAATTGGCTAATGAATGCGTCCAAGTTCCCTGCCTTTAATCCCAGACCCACAGCAATTGGATGCCCGCCCCAATGAGTGAGAAAATCCTGACAATCGGACAATACTTCCACTAGGTTTACTCCAGTCACGCCACGACCTGATCCACAGTATTCACCTTCCGAGTCTTTGGCTAAAACCAGGCACGGCTTATTGAGGGCGTTGGCAAGTTTGCCGGCCACAATCCCCACCACTCCCGGATGCCATGCATCTCCTTCTCCAGTAACCACGACCGCCGGTTTGTCCACAAAATTTTTCTCTGCCTGAGCCAGTGCATCTAAAGTGAGTTGTGCCTCGATGTCCTTACGCTCTTCGTTAAAGCGGGTTAGTTTACCAGCGAGGTTTTTACTCTTTTGGAGATCTTTCTCCAAAAGCAAAGAAACGGCAGTTTCGGGTTCGTTTAGCCGGCCACATGCATTGATACGAGGTGCAAGTTTGTAAGTTATGTCCTCTGTTTCTGGTGCGACGCTGCCATCGAGTCCGCATTCCTGAAGTAATGCCAGTAATCCCGGGGATGCATCCAGAAATAATCTTTTCATTCCGAAATGAGAAAAAATTCTACTTTCCCCAATCAAAGGAACAAGGTCTGCGAGTGTGCCGATTGCACAAAGGGGAAGGAAGTCACGCGGGGTAAGCTTATCAGCACCCGGTATTTTAATTTTCCGGGCTTTGATGTAGAGGGCAT
>JAYQBI010000040.1:8241-9756 GCA_038137235.1 Opitutales bacterium
TTCCATTTGATCGATGGCAAAGGGATCATCCAGATGTTTAAGCTTTGGATTTAAAAACTTTTCCGCTTGAGCCAAATCTGTCAGCCCGCGCTGAACTAGCAATCTGGCAAGAAGGGAAGAAATAGCTAGTTCTTTTTCTAGCCTTAGAACGGAATCTTCATCCGCTTCCTGCTCGATCCATTGTTTCAATGCCGAGCAGGTAGAAAAGCAGGGTAAGAAGGGGTAGATTTATTTGGATGTTTGCCAGTCGTACTTGGGCAAAAGCTCTCCCTCTTCCACATGTTTGCGGTCTCCTTTGTGCCAAAAATAAAACACCGGACTTGCAATAAAAATGGAGGAGAAAGTACCGGTTAAAATACCGATCACGAAAACAAAGGCGAAATCGTTAATAATACCAGCCCCAAAGACCCACAGGGATACCGCTGCGAGCAGTGTGGTGAAACTGGTGAGCATCGACCGGGAAAGTACCCGATTAATCGCAATCATTACAATCTTTCGTAAGTTGGTCACTGGATTGAGCTCCAGTTCCTCCCTGATCCGGTCAAAGACAACAATGGTATCATTGATCGAATATCCTACAATCATCAGAATCGAAGCCAGCATAGGTGCAGTAAATTGACCCGAGCAGATTACACCGTCCGAAAGATGACCGATTAAAACAAAGAGTCCAACCGTCATCAAAATGTCATGGATGGTGGCGACTACTGCCCCAATAGCATAGCCCATTTCAAAACGGAGCGCCACATAGAGCAGGATGCCCAGTAAAGCTACAGAAACCGAAAGAATCGCATCACTCTTGATTTGTTCACTCACCGATCCACCGATGTTGCTGAGCCCTTCTTCCACTAAATTCGCATCAGGATACTCGGTTTGTAAAAGAGAAAGTGCATCGCGGGATTTACCTTCTTCGGTTTGGAGCACCAGACGACTGGATGCATCACCAGAACCAATTTCAGAACGGTAGACATGCTGAACTTCTCCCAGTTCGGGATTACTTTTAAAAGATTGTTCCAAATCTCCCGCATCAATCGTCTGGGAAAAACCAGCGACCAATTCTTCTCCTCCTCGAAAATCAATTCCGAGAATAGTATCTTTTTTGGAATAAGTGGAAAAAATTCCGATAGCCACAATGATCCAGGATGCAAGAAAAGCAATTTTCCGGTATCGGTGGAAATCAATGGGCTCTTTGGGCTCGGATTTTTGGATTTTTTGAAGACTGATGAGATTGTTAACTCCCGACTTAAGCAAAAGAGAAAGGAAGAGACGACTGACGAAGAGGGCACAAAATACGGAGGTGGCGATACCAATTGCCAGAGTGATACCAAATCCTTTCACCGGACCGGTACCCAACCAGATCAAAATACTTGCGGTGATCAGAGTAGTGAGGTTTGCGTCAATAATGGTGGAAAAAGCCTTTGAATAACCACCGGTCAATGCATTCTCGGAGCTTTTTCCTGCTTTGAGTTCCTCTCTGATTCTTTCAAAGATCAGGATATTTGCATCCACTGCCATACC
>JAYQBI010000041.1:0-9434 GCA_038137235.1 Opitutales bacterium
TGCGCCATGCCGATATACGGTCAAGGCTGAAGGCTTGTTTGTTATTGGTATTAATGAATGCGGTTAGAATAAATTGATTTCTCAGAAAAGTTGTTAGCCAAAACCTCCTTGATCGATTAATCTCAGGCAATTATCTTATTTGCGAAGAACCAAAATTACTGTAATCATAAAGAAATATGAAAATTAGAGCATTCCTTAAACCTCACTGCGGATGGAGTATGGGTGTACGAGCCATAATGGAAAAATATTCTCTCGCTTTTGAAGACCTTGATATCATCAACAACCCTGATCTTTTTCAGGAGATGGTAGAGTTGACCGGACAAACCAATCAACCTTGTGTCGAAATAGATGGCGTCATGCTTGCTGATGTCAGTGGAGAAGAGGTTGAAGATTATCTCAAATCTAATAATCTCGTAAAACAAAATGATCAAAAACCCTCAGCCCCAATCGATTCTGCTTGCTCTGATGAGGAACATCGTCGTATGGCAGAAGAAAATTCTTCTCCAGTTCGATTTTTTTAACTTCCGAAATTTTTTAATACCATGACATATGTTGTAACAGAAAAATGCGTTGATTGTAAATTTACTAGCTGCGTTTCCGTTTGTCCCGTTGACGCCTTTCATGAATTGCCAGATCGTCTATACATTAATCCCGAAACTTGTATTGATTGCAATGCTTGCATGGATGAGTGTCCTGTAGAGGCGATTTTTCCTGACATGGATGTCCCGGAAGAACTGCAGGAATGGATCGAGTTAAACGAGAAAGCAGAAGAATACCCCCAACTTGTTGGTCAGAAAGATGCTTTAAAAGGACCTAAATGTAGCGATCCTGACGCCGACCAATAATATTTTGATCATTTAATTAAATTTGTCTGAAAGTTTCTTGGCAACTTTTGGTGCCCTGATCAAGCATTCGTTTTAAATTTTAGCTTGTGGGCTCATAAAAAATTCATGATATTAGCCTAGCCCTATGAGTTCAAAATTTAACATTCTATCTATTCAAGAAAATTTTTCTCAAGAAATTTCACTAGGAAAAGAAGACAAATTTTACAGCGTATTCTTTCTTAAATCATCATCCAATATCGAAACCACCTCAGGTTTCGTTAGCTCCAAGGCTGGTTCATTTTTGGTCAGAGCCCCTGGTTCCTCCCTAGTAATTGCTCCCTCTGAAGGTAGTCCCTTATCGGTTAGTGTTATCAGTTTTACTGGATCAGATGCTTCAAAATTAATCCGTATATCTGATATTCAAACTGAAATAGTTTATTCACCCATGCATTGCCACTTTTCGGATAGTATTTTTGGCAAAATTATCTCTGAAGACAAAACCCGAAATCCCCAATGGCAGACTCTCATTGTTGCCTACCTTATCGAATTATTTTCTAAAATACTTCGCTTATCAAACCATGATCTATTAGAGCAACTACCAGACCATGCTCAAAGACTCAGAGATTTAAGATCAGAAATTCACGAGAATTATTCCAAACCTTGGAAAATCGGTGATATGGCAAAAATTATGGGCCTATCACCGAGTAGGTTTGCTTCTCTATACAAAAATGAATTTAAAATCAGCCCCACAGAAGATTTAATTCAGACAAGAATAGATCAGGCCAAAAAAATGTTATCAGGTTCTAAGGTTAGCATTAAGAAGGTATCCGCTGCCTGTGGATTTGAAAGTGTGCATTATTTTCATAGAGCTTTCAAAAAAAGATCAAGTATTACTCCGAAACACTTTCAAAATAAACAATTTGCCAATAGCGGATCCGTTTACACCGCCGAACGGCATTTTTCCTTAGACCGACTTACTCAACAGGCAGAATTTTCTGGCATAATTGATTTTATTGATGGAGAAATTCGCTTTCATGGTAATACAGATCATTTATCTACCCTTCTTGGTTATCCTGCTCAACAATTAAGGGATGAACCGTTTATTAATTTTGTTTCCCAAAAAGATCTACAAAAAGCAGCTGATGGCGTTAAGTTAATACTGTCTAATAAAAACATTTTAGATCTCTCAATTAACCTGATTCACCAAAATGGTTTTGATATTCCAGTTGAGTTCTCAGCTCTTTTAAAAGGCAAAAATTGGTTTTGGTTTATAAAGCAAAGCTCGTTGCAAACAATATAGATCTAAGGATTCCAACGAAAATTTCCTGCCCCTTCCCCGCTAACCTGCTTTTCTACGCCTTCATCAACAGCAAAACGGATATTTTCTAGTGATGAGCTGTAGCATCTGAAGGATTCAGTAAAAGGAACAGTAGTCTCCCACCCAGTTTTGATATTTTTAAATTCGTGAAAAACTTTGGGGCTTTTTCCTTCGTCACTAATAATTAATCGATCAATTGGACCTATCGCTGCCAATTTAAGTGTTCGGTTCTCAGGTTGAATTAAGGAAGCTTCAACCGGTGTAATAGCTTGAGTTTGTGATAAAGTTTCACGAACCTCAGCAGACTTAGTTGCAGCAGCCATAGTGGCGTCATTAGAATTATCACCTTCACTAAAAGCGAAGAGGATTAGGCTAAATAGGATGATTAAGAGTATACCTCCACCAGATAAAACTAATACAAGTTTGAGAGAGGAAGAATTTCTAGATAAATTACCTTCTGGCTGAATTTTCTTTATTTCACGAGGATTTTCCCCGCTTTCGTTGGATCCTATGGTTCCAAGGTTTTTCCTGTTCGTTTTATTGGGCTTGATACCAAGTTCAATATTCAAGTCAGATACAGCAGATTCAGGATCAATCCCCAAAAATCTAGCGTATACTCTGATAAAACCTCTTAGGTAAACCTCAGGTAACTTTAAGTCAAAATTCCCAGACTCAAAGGAATTAAGATAGTCACCTCTAATTTTTGTAGATTCTGATGCTTCCCGAATAGATATACCTTTTCGGTTTCTTGCTTCTTCTAATTTTTGCCCAATTGCCATGAATAATTATGCTACAGATTTTCAATAAAAATAAATTTCGGCAAGATAGGAATTTAAATTTTTTAAATATCCATGAGAATTTCTCGGCCTTGTCCAGGAATATCAGGTCCTACAACTCCCCGCTCTTCTAACTCATCCATAATTCTTGCTGCCCGATTGTATCCTATACTAAGCTTGCGTTGCAAATTAGATGTGGATGCTCTTTTTGTGGTACGAATAATCTCAACAGCTTTTTTAAGCATTGGGTCTTCATCATCTCCATCAGAACCAACACCTAAAACATCCTCCTCGCCAGCAGATTCGATCTGTTCACGAACTTCTTCTATTATTTGAGGAGGGCCGTTAACTTTTAAATAATCCACGATACCATTAATCTCATCGTCACTAACAAAAGCACCCTGGGCCCTCATGAAAGTAGCACTTCCTGGCGGAATAAAGAGCATATCACCCTTACCAATCAACGATTCAGCTCCTTTCCCGTCTAATATCGTCTGACTATCACGATAGGAAGCTACCCTGAATGATATCCTGCTAGGTAAATTTGCCTTAATGACACCGGTAATCACATTTACCGATGGCCTTTGCGTTGCTATAATTAAATGAATGCCAGCTGCTCTTGCTAGCTGAGCAAGTCGCGCAATGCCAGTTTCAACATCAGCTTGGGCTACCATCATGAGATCAGCAAGTTCGTCAATAATGCAAACAATGTAAGGCAATTTATTTTCTGGTATCTCAAGGGCATCATCATCACGAGGAACCTGAATCGAAGAAAGAGCAGCTCTTTCTTCAGCAGTCATCTCAGCGTCCATTAATTGTGCTTTTGCCTTTTCCTCCTTATCTTTCAATATTTTTGCGTTGAACCCTGCTATATTACGAACTCCAATCTTAGAAAATATTTGGTATCTACGCTCCATTTCAACGAGAAGCCACTTGAGTGCACCAGGCACTTTTTTGGGTTCTGTCACTACTGGTATGAGCATGTGAGGTAAATCGTTATAAACCTTCATCTCAACAATTTTAGGATCAACCATAATGAACCGTACATCTTCTGGACTGGAGTGGTAGCACAAAGATGCAATGATTGCATTTATACAAACGGTCTTACCCGAACCAGTTGACCCGGCAACAAGCAAGTGTGGCATTTTGGTAAGATCCGCTACCAATGGCTTACCACTTGCTTCTTTTCCGAGAACAATAGGTATTTCAGCATTGGCATCTGCCCACGCTTTGGACTGCAATATTTCCTTTAGGCAAACTGGGGCTGGTTGTGCATTAGGCACTTCAACACCAACGCATCCCTTTCCTGGAACAGGTGCTAAAATTCTTACGCTTTCTGAGCGTAAAGCCATCGCCAAATTTTTATCTAAATTAGCAATTTTTTCTACACGCACTCCAGCTGCAGGATGAATATCGTATCTTGTGATTACAGGACCGGTATGAACCTCTCCAAGCTCTACTTCTATTTTAAATTCTGAGAGTGTTTCCTTAAGCCTTTTTGCTTTTTCCATATGGTCCTCATCCCCATTTGAAATTTCCTCCGGCGGATCCATCAATAATTCCAATGTCGGAAACTGGTAATCGCCTTTTCGTTCCGGAAAGAGGTCCGTTGCCTTTTCTGTCTTCTCTGCCCTTACAACTTTAAATCCATCTAGACTACTAGGAGAAATCGCTTCACTCGGTGATGGGCTCTGTTCTTTTTCAATGACTAAATTTTTTTCAATCTTTATTGGCTCTTTCTTGGGGCTAATGGATGGCTCCGCGAAAAGATCAGACTCTTCTTGTTGCTTGGTTTTGGATTCAAGCTTTTGTCTTGGCGCAGGCTTTGGGATTTGTTCGTCAGTTTGTGAGACATCCCCAAAAAGCGGGTCATCATGAATGTGCTCCTTGCGAAAGAAATTTTTCACAAAGGAAAAGATTGATGAACGATCAGAAATTGTTTGGTTTTCTTCTTTAATTTCGAATGAGCGTTTTGGCTTTTTCAAACCTTCCTCTCCGATATGACCTTGTTTGGTTCTGATCGCTAATAAACCAGATAATTTTTGGAGGTGCTTAATCCCAAGAGAAAAATACAAAATTAACGAAAAAAGCAGTAAAAAAACTGCAAATATCCATGACCCTCCGACACCTAGCCAAATTTTCAAGTATCCGTAGTCCTCAGGCTTCTTGGGATCAGACGGAGAAATACCAGAAAACAACCACGAACCAAGGGCTCCACCCAATCCATAATCAAAACTGGTCTCAATCGAAGGAATTGTATTGGGATTTGAAATTACAGTGTTTTCCAAGTCTCTTAAATCTCCAATTACGCAAATACTTACCATACCGGTCAATAAAGGGATAATTTTTAGAAAATTCCTCCCGGCATTTTTGGGTATAAAACATTGCCAAGTAATAAAAGCCAATAGCCAAGGAACAAGCCATGCGGAAACACCAATTAATGAGAATAAATGCCGTGCAATATAAACTCCAACCTGACCGAGCAAAGGAGCATCACCTCCGGGTGGATATTGATGAAAGTTCCTTGGGTCGTAGTCGATCAAGGACAATAAAACAATAAGAGTTAGAACTACACCCAGAATCCCCCACCCAATTTTTTTGGACGGAGTTAGCACAGAAACTCCGACTTTTGATTTGGGATTTGTATTACCCTTTGCCATACAAAAGATAGAAAGGTATAACCTTAAACTCAGCACCACACATGAAACCATTCAAACTATATTAGCCATGATTTACAAGTTTGAACCACTTTACATGGAGAGAGTTTGGGGCGGAAATGCATTCGAAAGCCAACTCGGCAGAAAAATCCCTCCTTTAAATAAAATCGGTGAATCCTGGGATCTAGTGGATCGAGAAGATCATCAATCAGTACTCTTAAATACTTCACTCAAGGGCACATCACTGAGATCGTTAATCGAAAATGAAAGCATTTCAATAATGGGTCCACTATGGGCACCCGAACGCCGCTTCCCAATCTTAGTAAAGTGGCTTGATTGCAATCAGAGATTAAGCCTTCAAGTTCATCCTCCCGCCAAGATTGCACAAATAATCGGAGGTGAACCAAAAACTGAAAACTGGTATGTTGCTCACGCCACACCAGATGCAGGTCTTTTTATTGGCTTAAAAGATGGAACAACTAAAGAAACTTTTGCAGACGCTATCAAGCAAGGAACCGCGGAATATCACTGTAATCGAGTTAAATCAAAAACTGGAAGTTCAGTTCTTGTAGAAAGTGGAAGGCTTCATGCAATTGATGCAGGTAACTTAATCCTAGAAATCCAACAGAATTCTGACACCACTTTCAGGGTTTATGATTGGGGTAGATCGGGTTTAAATGGATTACCAAGGGAATTGCACATTGAGGAATCTATGCGCTGCATAGATTTCAATGATGTAGAACCTAATCTATTACCACCCGAACGATCGAGTGTATGTATCTTAGCAGATTGCCCTCTTTTTCGAATCAGAAAATTCACAGCGAAAAAAGGAGAAACATTACTTTTAAAAGAAAGTAACCAGGAATGCATGATACTTAATCCAGTTGGTTGTGATTTACATATTGGGGAAGATTTTTTGCCTAGTGGAACCTGCGGGATGTCTCCATACTCCGCAAAGTGTAATGTTTCCTTTAGTAAAGATGGAGCACTTTTGGTCACTGACAGATTTTATCGATACAAACAACTTTGATCTATGAATGTTTTAAGGTATGACAATCCATTGGTGTTGACCTTAAACAAATGGAGAGATTTTATCTGTTCCTTTGCTTAAATTTAATTGCATCATGTTTGACGAAGAAAATGTACTCAATGAAAACCCAATCGATCAAGATGGATCGACTGAAGAACCTTCTGTGGAAATATCCGATCCTTCTGATGATCCAGATGCAGTGAGCAGATTGAAGAGTAAATTGGATGAAGCTTATGGTAAGCAGGAAGATCTCCACTCAAAATACCTTAGAACTTTTGCTGATTTGGATAACCTTAGAAAAAGGTCAATTCGAGACCGGGATGAAGCTATTCAGCGTACTAAAAAACAAATTTTGGAGGACCTTCTACCAGTTATTGATTCATTTAATATTGGCATAGATGCAGCCATTAAAGAAAACCCCGATGGTCCTTTAGTTAAGGGTTTCAAAATGGCGATAGATCAAATGGATGCTGTTCTAGGAGAGTATGGTCTTATTTCTATCGATGCAGTTGGACAAAATTTTGATCCGCAATTTCACGAAGCAATCGGCTATGAAAATGGTGAATCTGATGGTATTGTTTTGAAAATCATCCGTAACGGTTACAAAATTAAAGAACAACTACTTCGGCCTGCTTCCGTAGTGGTTTCTAAAGTAGAAGTTAAGCAATAATTATACTCATATTCCCCTATCGGAGTTTTATAAATTTAGAAAATGAGTGATAAGGATTTTTACCAAATACTTGGCGTTGACCGGACTGCATCGGATGCAGAGATCAAAAAAGCTTATCGAAAATTAGCTGTTAAATACCATCCCGATAAAAATCCTAATGACCAGAGTGCAGAGGAAAAATTCAAAGAAATTTCGTCTGCGTTTGATGTCTTAAAAGATCCTGAAAAAAGAGCTAAATACGACCAGTTTGGCCATGATGCATTTCGTGGCGGAGCGTCTTCTACAGGCGTAGATCCATTCGACTTATTTCGAGATGTATTCGGGGGTGGTGGATCGGGAGGATTTGGTAGTATATTTGAGGATTTCTTCGGTGGCGGTTCAGCGGGAAGACCAGAGGGAATGAGAGGAAATGATTTACGCGTAACAGTCTCCATCTCACTCGAACAAGCATCCACAGGAGTTGAAAAAGAAATTAAATACTCTAGACAATTATCATGCGAATCGTGCAACGGCAGTGGATCGTCGGATGGATCGTCGAAATCAATGTGCGGAACTTGCGGAGGAGTTGGGCAAGTTGCCTCAAATCAAGGTTTTATAAGTATTAGAAGAACCTGTCCCTCGTGCAACGGGTCAGGAACTACCATTGAAAATCCCTGTGCTTCCTGTAAAGGCGAGGGTCGGAAAAAAAATAGTGACTCCGTTAAGGTTAAGATTCCTGCCGGAATTAACGATGGCTCTAGGCTTTGCTCCAGAAGTAGAGGAGATACTGGCCCGAGGAATGGTCCTTCAGGTGATTTATATGTAGATGTAGAAGTCAAAAAGCATAATTTATTCGATCGCGACGATGATGATTTATTCCATGAACTTTTAATTCCGTTTACCCTATCAACACTCGGAGGAACGATTGAAGCACCTACTTTAGACGGGAAGGTAACGCTCAAAATTCCTTCAGGTACTCCTTCGAATAAAACCTTTCGAATAAAAGATAAGGGAATGCCAAATTTACGCTCTCCATCCCATCGTGGTGATCTTTATGTGCGCACCAATATTGAGGTTCCAAAATCCCTTACTAAGGAACAACGACAAAAGTTAATTGATTTTGGCATATCTTGTGGAGATAAGGATTTTGAAGAGGATTCAAATATTTTAAAGAAAGCCAAAAAGTTTTTTGAAAGTGAGTAAGTTCAATCAATCAAATACTGAATATTGGGGTGAAAATTTAGGTTTTTTCAGTATTGATGAAGCTCGCGAAATTAGGTCTGAAAAACGATCTAAAGGCAAAAGTATTGTGCTTACTAATGGGTGCTTCGACTTATTGCATGTCGGTCACATCTACTCTTTGCAGGAAGCCTCTAAGTTAGGAGATGAACTTTGGGTTGCTCTCAATTCAGACTGTAGTATTAAAAATCTCAAAGGTCCAAATCGCCCGATATACACTGAAAAACAACGTGCCTTTATGCTACTTGCTCTTTCGTGTGTGGATTTGGTATTCCTGTTCGATGGAATTAATCTTTCCCAAGAAATAAAACTCATTCAACCTGATACTTATGTTAAATCTGGCGATTACAATCTTGATAGCCTTAATCCCCAAGAAAAGTCTGTGCTAGAATCAAGCGGAACGCGTATAAAATTTGTACCATACTTGAATGGCTTAAGTACTTCATCGACAATTGCCAAGATTTGCTCAAATTGATTTACATAAATTATTTAAAGTGAGGGTAGTTGTTTTAGGCTCAGGTACTGGAACCAATTGTCAAAACCTCCTAAAGTTACAAAAAGAAAACAAACTCGGTTTTGCAAAAATTGTGGCTGTTTTTTCTGACAATCCACATGCTGGAATACTTGAAATTGCAAAACAATTTGGTATTCATTCATCTTACCTAGGATCATATAAACAATTGAGCGTAAATGAATTAAAGAATTCATCGAACTCGGATCAGTCGTGGATAGATACAATTCTTAAAGAGAAACCGGATTTAATTGTTTTGGCCGGTTTTATGAGAATCTTGAGCCCTCATTTTATTAAGAGTTTTAACTCTCAAATTATCAACCTGCATCCCAGCCTTCTACCAAGTTTCAGGGGTCTGGATGCAATTCGCCAAGCCTGGGATTTAGGTGTTAAAATTACTGGTTGTACTGTGCATTGGGTTAATGATGAA
>JAYQBI010000042.1:0-2208 GCA_038137235.1 Opitutales bacterium
CCATAGACCATACATGAGACGCCTTCATTTTAGGTCAATTGATTCTTTTTGTGATCTATTGATTCTAACACTGATAGGTTGTTTTTTAGTTCAGTCCATTCTCGCTCTACTTTTCGAGTCTACATTAATAGAGGAAATTTTACCTCTTAGTTTTAAAGTTATCTTAGAGGGGTATATTTGGGCTTTTTTAACTTATGGTTTTTTACACGAAGGACCCATTCACTTGCTCTTTAATATTCTTGGAATTCATTTTATTGGGAGACATGTTGAGAGCTCTTTTTACCAGGGAAGATTTCCCCTCTTTTGTTTATGCTGTCTTTTTTTCGGAGGGTTATTTTGGTTGCCCTTTAACCTTAACAACCAATCATTGGTGGGGTTTTCAGCTGTTATACTTGGGTTGTTGACCTACTACTGCCTACTAAGACCGAATCAACCCATCAGTTTGCTCCTCTTTTTTGTATTACCCCTGAAACTAAAACCCAAATATTTGTTACTTGGTACTTTAGGTATTGAATTATATGGCTTATTATTTTCTGAGTTAAGAAATTTAAGTAATGTGGCTCATTCCGCTCACTTAGGCGGGATGTCCTTTGGGGCTCTATATTATTTTTACTATCAATCTAATATGAGGTTGCCTATTAAGTTTACATTCACCCCCCCCACAATCCATTCTCCGTTCAGAACCAAGCAAACTCATGATGTTAAAAGAAATTATAGGGTAAATTTCTCCGAAAAATTCGACTTACAGGATGAAGTTGATAGAATATTGGACAAAATCAATGAACATGGTTTTGGTTCACTTGATGCAAGTGAGAAAAGTTGCCTCGAGAAAGCAAAAAAAATTTTAGGAAGAAAATAAGTCTATGAAATGTTTCAATTCAGTGTTTCATAATTGTAAATTTATAAATCTCAGCATGGTCATCTTGCTGGCAATCTCTCTCTATGTTGAGAACAATAAAGTTTTGGCGAAAGATACGCTACTAGTGCCTACGGAGTTTATGAGCCATGAAACAAAATGGCTTTTGCAAGCACTAGAACAGGCACATTTTGAGCGGGTTAATATTAATGATCTCAACGCAACTGTATTCATCGAGGAATTTTTGAATAACCTAGACAAAAGAAAGCTTTTTTTCACAAAAAAAGACCTTGATACCTATCTAACTAGATATAAACAAACCCTGCTTAC
Organism: Opitutales bacterium; assembly: GCA_038137235.1. Taxonomy (GTDB): domain Bacteria; phylum Verrucomicrobiota; class Verrucomicrobiia; order Opitutales; family Seribacteraceae; genus Chordibacter. Next base: position 1,187 of record JAYQBI010000042.1, read on the forward strand.
CTACCTAAAACAGGGCAATCTTTTTCCTGGGTTTGAGATATATCGCGAATACCAAGAAAAATCTCTCAGTCGAATAGCGTGGTCGATAGATTTATTGCAAGAAAAGCTCGACATAGAAACTAATCAAAGCGTTCCCGTACTTGATCCTGAAAAAATACTATGGGCAGATTCATTAAAAGAGTTAGACCGAAGGTGGGTTAAATTAATTACTCACGAATATATAAACGAAATAATATCTCAAATTGATGTAAATTCGAGCATTGACGGAGTTTTAAAATCACTTGCGGAAAAAAAGAAGGAATCTAAAAAGCGACTGATAAAAAAATATGAAAGATGGAGCAAAAATATTTTAGAGTTTGAAGCGACCGACTTGCAGGAGATCTATTTGAGCACGATTACTCAGCAGTTCGATCCACACACTTCTTTTCTTAATATAAAAGAGAAAGAACGCTTTGATCAAACGATGCAAAATGAATTTGTTGGCATTGGGGCAGTTCTTACTGATGAAGATGGCTTCTGTACCATAAAAGAACTCTTGCCTGGTGGGCCAGCAGAGGCGTCTAGGGAGCTTGAACCTGAAGATGTAATCCTAAAAGTTGCTCAGGGCGAAGAAGACTTTGTGGATGTAGTCGACATGAAATTATCTAAGATAGTCGAGCTTATTAAAGGTCCAAAAGATACAATCGTTAGACTGGAAATTCGACCAATCAAAGATTCTAGTTCCTCAAAAACAATAAATATTATTAGGGATAGAATTAAGCTTACAGCAAACCTTGCCTCCTCCACAATGCATAATATATCAAATGAGAAATCTGGCACAAATTCACTGATTGGAGTTATTGAATTGCCCTCATTTTATGGCTCAAATGAAAAGGGTAATAAGGCAACGGATGATGTGGAAGAACTTATAATTGATTTAAAAAAAGAAGGAGTAGAAGGGCTGATATTAGATCTTAGAAGAAACGGTGGAGGCTATCTTAGTGAGGCGGTTAATCTAGCTGGGCTTTTTATTTCTAGAGGGC
>JAYQBI010000042.1:2218-8615 GCA_038137235.1 Opitutales bacterium
AAGAGTACAGACGGTAAGATTCGAAAAAAATTCGATTTCAACCCAAAACTCGCGTGGGATGGACCACTGATCATTTTGGTTTCGAGGTATAGTGCTTCCGCCTCTGAAATAGTTGCAGGAGCGTTAAAAAATCACCGTAGAGCTATTATCGTTGGTGATAAATCGACTCATGGTAAGGGAACTGTTCAATCTCTGATACCGATGAGTAGCTCGTTTTATTCAAGTAGTGCTGAGTCAAAGAAAAGTGCCGCAAAGATAACCATCCAAAAGTATTATTTACCATCAGGTGAAAGCACCCAGTTAAGTGGTGTTAAAAGTGATATAGTTATGGACTCAGCTAATGAGCTTCTACCAATAGGAGAGGCAGATTTAAAAAATGCACTTTCTTGGGATAAAATAGGTGCAGTCAACTTCAGGAGGCCGACATCAGAATTTAAATACAATGAGTCAACCCTTGATTTATTGCGCAACAAAAGCCTAAGCAGGCAGTCCAAAAATCCTGAGTTTATTTACATGAAAACGAACATAAAGATTTTTAAAGAAAAGAAAAATAGAGAATTTGCCTCTCTTAATCTTAAAAAAAGAATATCAGAAAAATTGGAGGATGAAAACCAAACGAAAAAGTTGAAGCTAGAATATGAGTCCTTTTCAAAAATGACTTTTCCTCAAAAAGATTTTAAACTGAAAATTGTTGAAGACCAGGAAAAGCGTTCTTTAGCTGTCAGGGGAGAGTCTCAGGATGAAAAAAACAATTCAAATCCATTTGATAAACCTGAAAGCATGGACATTCGCCTGCATGAAACTATTCGAATTATGAATGACTGGATTGTATTCCTGCAAGAAGAGGGTCTATCGAAAAATATAACTGAAGAAACAAAGAGAATTTAAATTACAACTTAATGGCTATGGAAAATCGCCTTCGCTGACTGTAGTCTCTGCATATTTTAACCTTGAAAACACCTTCCATTGCCGCGACGGCAATGTCTGCATGGTTGCAGCCAAACTCTAGGGCAAGAATACCTCCCGTATTAAGCTTTGTTGAGGCCAGTTCAATAATCCTTAGTAAGTCCGAAGTCCCCTTGTTTTCAGAAACTAATGCATCATAAGGATCGTGCAACTTAACTTCTTCTTCAGCAGTAATCCATTCAAACTGATCGAGGTACGGAGGGTTGGATACCAATAAATCTACCTCAATATCTGGTAATTCACCTTCATTCCAGTCGAACTCAAGCAACTCAATGCGACCATCCAACTTACATTGAATAACATTTTCTTTTGCTAAAGAAATTGCTTTTTTGCATTTTTCCAACCCAAAGCCCTGGGCATTTGGAAGAAGATGGCAAAGAGCTATTATTATTGCACCACTACCTGTACCGAGATCCATAATATTACCGCCAAAGGAAGGGGATATTGTCTGAGTTAAAATTTCAACTAATTGTTCGGTTTCTTGTCTCGGAATTAATGCCCGATGATCGCAAATCAGCGAAAGCCCAGCAAAATCGACAGTTTTTAGAAGATGTTGGAGAGGAACGCGCCTTCCGCGTGCAACCACTAGCTTTCTTATTTGATCCAATTTCTCCTCATTTAAGATTTCCCCGTAATTCAAATAAAGCTCCATTCTTGAACGATTTAAGACCTTTGAAACAATCCACTCAGCATCGCATTTTGAAGATGACACACCTCGGTTCGAAAGGAACTGAGATGACCTTTCTAAAACCCGATGAATGGAAATAGGGTTCAGGGACATTATTTCAAAAGGATAATGAGTTGAGCTTATTTTTTTGGTCGAATTCCTGAAGGGCATCAATCAAATGATCCAATTCACCCATTAAAGTATCACCCAGTGCGTGGCTGGTGTAATTTATTCTATGATCAGTGATGCGGCTTTGGGGAAAATTATAAGTACGAATGCGCTCACTTCTGTCACCAGACCCAACCTGATCTTTTCTTTCTTTGGCATATTTGGCGTCTTCTTCAGCCTGTTTTGCCTTCAGGAGTCTAGCCCGTAATACAGTCATAGCCTTCTCTTTATTTTTTAATTGTGAGCGTTCATCTGCACAGTATACGGATATTCCTGAAGGTTTGTGCAGGAGTTGTACTGCTGAGTCGGTTGTGTTTACTCCTTGTCCGCCGGGGCCACTCGCACGGCAAACATTAATTTCCAAGTCGTTAGAGTCTATCTTAATTTCAACTTCTCGGGCTTCTGGTAAAACCGCTACAGTAGCAGTAGATGTATGTATTCTGCCGCCAGCTTCAGTAACTGGAACTCTTTGAACCCTGTGAACGCCGCTCTCAAATCTCATCTTAGACCAAGCATCCTCTCCCTTAAAGACAAAGACAATCTCCTTAAAACCTCCTGTTTCTGAGGGACTTTGCCCTAGGCACTCAGATGCCCAACCGCAACTCTCGCCATACTTACAATACATTCTGTATAAGTCGGCGGCGAATAGAGAAGCTTCATCACCACCTGCACCCGCCCGAATTTCAATGATTGTATTTCTTCCAGAATCAGGATCTTCTGGAAGCATTGCAAGTAGAAGGTCCTCCCTAAGAGTAAAAAACTGCTTTACTGCAGAATCGAGTTCTTCGGCCGCTGTTTCACCAAGTTCAGGATCCTCAATCAATTCCTTAAGCTGATTTAATTCATTTAAGCATTCGGATGCTTTATCATAAAAACCAAGAATGGCTCGTATATGATTATGTTCGCGAGATAAGCTTTTGGCTTTTTCTGCATCCTTAAAAATATCGGGGTCAGATAATTCTAACTCTATGGCAGTGTAGCGTTGCCTAAAGGAGTCCACCTTTGGTAAATTTTCCATACATTAAAACATATAGAGATTCTTCTCTCAAAAAAATATTAAATTGAAAATAGCCCACAATATAAGTCAGGTGCACGGTCAAAATATTATGGCCTGCGTGTGGGATTTTGATAAAACTCTTATACCTGGCTACATGCAAACACCCCTTTTCCGCCATTTTGGAATAAATGAAGGTATCTTTTGGGAGGAAGTGAATCGCCTGCCCGCGATATACAAAGAAAGAGGACTTCGGGTGTCTGCAGAAACGATCTATTTAAACCATTTGTTAAGTTATGTTAAAAATGGACCACTTCGAGGACTGACGAACCAAAAGCTATTAGACTTGGGGGCGGAGCTAGAATTTTGCCCTGGATTGCCTGAGTTCTTCAGTGAACTCCAGGGAATTGCAAATGAAGAAGAGTTTAAAGGTCAAGACTTCAAGATCGAACACTACATTATAAGCACGGGACTTGCTCAGATGATAAGAGGTAGCAAAATATTCCCATATATAGAAGATGTTTTCGCCTGTGAGTTTATCGAATCTGCCCTTCCTCCAAACTATTTAAGCCAAAGCGAACTATACCTTCCACTGGATCCAGAAATATCACAAGTTGGAATGACGGTTGATAACACCATCAAAACTAGGTTCATCTTTGAAATTAATAAAGGTTGCAATAAGAACCCTTCTATAGAGGTTAACTCAGCTATGGAGCATGAAGATAGGCGCATTCCTATTGACCAAATAATTTATGTAGCCGATGGTCCAAGCGATGTACCAGTTTTTGCAGTGGTTAATCAGATGGGGGGCAAAACTTACGCCGTGTATGACCCCAATAATGAAAATGAGTTTGCCCAAACTTGTGAATTGGTTGAGGGTTCAAGGGTACACAACAACGGTCCAGCTGATTATTCAACTGGCTCTACTACGAACATTTGGATGAAGCAAAAGGTTCGCGAAATCCTGGTAAAAATGTTAAGAAAAAAAGCTAACGAACTTGAAAGAAGGACCAAAACTGCTCCCCGCCACCTTCCTCCCGCTAACAACAGCTGGGGCTCGAAAGATTTCAAGCAAGAGACTTTTTGGTAATGAGCGAATGGGTTAGAAACTCGCTTCTTGGGCTCGAAGATTTATCAGAGCTTGAAATAATGAAAATTATTGAAACTGCAGAATCATTTGCTCATCTGGAACCCAGGCAATCATCTGAGAAAGCTCATCTAAGTGGTTATCGTATCATCAACCTTTTTATGGAGCCAAGCACCAGAACCCGTGTGGCTTTCGAAATTGCAGCTAAATCACTTGGGGCAGATGTTATTTCGATTTCTGGCGAAGCAAGCAGCCTTACCAAAGGGGAAAGCCTCAAAGATACGGCTTTGAATGTCAAGGCTCTTGGGGCGGATGCAATTGTAATTAGGCATTCGTCCCCGGGGTCCCCTTTACTACTCTCTAGGATAGTGGATCTACCTATTATTAATGCGGGAGATGGGGCACATGAGCACCCGAGTCAGGCCCTTCTCGATATTTTTACCTTAAGGCAAAAGCTAGGAGAGATAAAAGAAAAAAGAATAACCATACTTGGTGACATTCTATTTAGTCGTGTTGCGAGGTCTAATCTCTTTGGATTAACAACGCTTGGGGCAAAGGTAACCTTGGCAGGCCCATCAACATTGGTTCCAAAAGAATTTGCACAAATGGGTGCAAAGGTAACACATAACCTGGAAGAAGCACTAGTGGATGCGGATGCGGTGATGCTCCTACGCATTCAACACGAAAGACAAAGTGCAAAACACTTTCCATCATTAATAGAGTACTCAAAAATGTTTGGATTAAACAAAAGAGTGCTTAATTACATGAAAAAAGAAGCGGTTATTTTACACCCAGGTCCACTCAATAGAGGTGTAGAAATTGAGTCAGAATTGGCCGACTCCAATAGAGCCTTAATTTTAAACCAAGTCAAAAACGGCATAGCAGTAAGAATGGCGATCTTATACTTGTGTACTCGGTCCAGAAATGTATCTTGACTCATGAAAGAGAGCCTAATCAATGTAAACCTTATAGGAGCAAGACTCTTAGATCCCCTTCAGTCTATTGATAAGATCGCAAATTTATACATTAGGAGTGGTAAAATTTACCTCGATCCCCCAGAGGAAAAATCAAAAACTACTGTAAAAGATATTCCATTAACAAATCACATTATAATTCCTGGTGCTTTTGACATGCGAGTACACTCACGCATTCCGGGCCCAGAATCCTGCGAAACATTTGAAACCATAAGTAGGGCAGCATCGCGCGGAGGTTTTACTGGAATTTTGACAATGCCTGACACATCGCCCTGTTGTGACAACGCTGGAACTATTAGGTATATACAGGACAGAATAAAACAACACTCCTCTATTCCTATATGGGTATCTGGAGCACTCACGAAGGGAAGAGAAGGAAAACTGATGGCTCCTCTCGGCTCGTTAAAAGAAGCTGGCATTGTCGCTGCATCTGACTGCCCGCGACCATCGGTAAATAGCCAGATTTTCTTAAATTCAGTTCAGTATGCCAAAATGTTTGATCTACCTGTTATTGAATATCCGCAGGATTTTCAATTAAGCCAGGAAGGTAATGCACATGAAAGCCCATTAAGTTTAAAGATGGGACTTGGCGGTTATCCAAGAGTTGCTGAAGAGATTGCAGTTCAAAGAGCCATTGCGGTTTCCAAGTTACTTGAAGTTAATATTCATTTAAGCTCTGTTTCTTCAACGGGATCAGTGGTTGCGTTAAGACAAGCTAAAGAAGACGGAATAAAAATAACAGCCGATGTAACTGCAGCACATCTGCTTCTCAATGAACATGCGATCTCACAATATGATACAAATGCAAAATTGACTCCGCCGCTTCGTGAGGAAGAAGACAGAATGCAGCTTATAAAAGGAGTTCTTGATGGATCGATTGATGCAATTACATCAGCTCATTTACCTTGCCCCTCGCATTTAAAGCAAATTTAATTTGATAAATCTCCTTCTGGGGCAATTGGGCTTGAAACCTGCATTTCTGCAAGCATAGAAGGACTTGCAACATTGTGTAAAGATCCCTACCCCACCCTAGTTAACGCTATTTCCTATGCTCCCCGGAAAGTTTTAAAACTTAATCAGCATAGTATCCAAAATAATGAACTTGCAAACCTGACGGTAATCAATGGGTCCTGTAAATGGAGATATAATGTTGAAACAGATAACAGTAACGCCAGCAATTCTCCGTTAAACAATCATACATTTAATACTGGTGTTGTTTACACAGTGGTGAACGGAAGGCTAGTTTATTGCAGTATTTAAAATTGTAATATTTCAAAACTATTTTGGAGCTCATTAATGATATCTAGTCATTTAAGGCTGTTTCTGTTTTCATTTTTAGGAATTTGCTTTATTGTTTATGGATTAGAGCCCTTATTTTTTATTTGGGCTACACTTGATTTCTTAAGTCAGAAAAAAGAGCGATCAATTAAATTTAATTCTAAAAATAAGTTTGCGGGCATTTATATCTTTTTGGTTTTTTTACCATTCATCATGATTGTAGGAACGATAGGAGAATACTTTTTAGGTGAATTTGAAAAACA
>JAYQBI010000042.1:8625-9426 GCA_038137235.1 Opitutales bacterium
TTTAGTTTTATCTCCTGTTTTTGAAGAATTTTATTTTCGCAAGATTCTACTTAATGAAATTTGCATACATTATGGACCTTTCATTTCAGTATTGCTGACCGCAATACTCTTTTCTGCAATTCATTTCAATATTTATGCATTTCCCATTTTATTCGTATTGGGGTTATCTTTAGGTGTAGTCAAAATGTTTTCTGTTAATTTATTGAATTCAGTTCTATGTCATTCTTTTTTTAATCTTTTTATGCTGTCTCAAATAATCAATTAAGTATGAAATTTGATGTTCGGAACATCAGTGAATTGGCTCATGTTGCTCGCTTCATTAAAAGTAATTATTTTGATGAATCAGTTCATATATTTTTTAATGGTTCCGTCGGTGCAGGAAAAACATCACTTGCATCTCTACTCGTAAACAATTTTAAACATGTAGACCTAACTAGTTCATCTTATAGTTTGGTAAATATTTTCGAAGGTTGCCCATTTGTGATTCACTGTGATTTTTACAGAACACAATGGAGTTCCGAATTTTTTGAGCTTGAAATTTACCCAATCATTACTGGGTATCATTTCTTGTTTCTAGAATGGGTTAAACCCCAAGTCTTAGAAAGCTCCATCACTACATTGTCCGTCAAAATAGATGTTCGTTCATTTGATTCTCGAACAATAGAAGTTACAAGACTGAGTTAACATGTGTGTGTGTTTCTCGTGCTTGCAAGTGTTATTATAATTTGGTAGAGATTACCACTTATGCTCAGGTGGCGGAATTGGTAGACGCGCTAGACTAAGGATCTAGTGCCGAAAGGC
>JAYQBI010000043.1:0-9127 GCA_038137235.1 Opitutales bacterium
TCCATAGCGTGAATGAGCATTCTCCAATTCGTAGCGGGATTCAGGGAGCTCTTTTAGAAACCTGCTTTGCATGAGTCGAACGGGCGTACCTTTTTGGTTCGCTAAAGTGGGGTAGACTAAATGAAGAGAGCGTTCCGCACGGGTTGCAGCTACATAAAAAAGTCTCCGTTCTTCCTCAAGATCTCCTTCCCCATCAATGGCCCGCTTATTAGGAAACAGACCATCAGCAAGTCCAATTATAAAAACATGAGGGTACTCTAATCCTTTTGACTGATGAATCGTGGATAGGCGAATGCAACGCTCACCTTGCTTGACGACACGATCTCCCGATTCTGAGCTAAGCAGGACTAATTGTGATAACATTTCAGCCAAACTTTCGTGCTTTGATGCAAAGTCCACCAAGCTTTCTAAATCTTCTTCTCTCCTTGGCCAGTTCTCATAGGTCGACCGAAGGTAAAAATGATACCATCCGGAAATTGCCTCTTCTACGACAACTGCAGGAGAAGAGTTTGTAGCGACTTCGTGGATCTGGCTCATTGTTTCAGACATTGATAACCAATCTTCCTTTGCATCCTTGGGAACCTTTCCTAGCACCTTTTCGTCGCCTAAAACTTCACAAATTGAGGAAGACTTGCCCTCAGCAATTTCATTGGCAATCCTGAGCAGTTTAATTGCTGTTTTTTCACCCACTTTTGGCAGGAGGCAGGCAAACCTAAGAAAAGCAGTACTATCTTTGGGGTTGGCAACAAACCTAAGTTGTGCAACCAAGTCCTTGACATGGGCTTGCTCGAAAAAGCGCAACCCACTGGTGATGAGGAAAGGAATTCCGCGACGGGATAATTCAACCTGTAATTCCATAGCGTGATAGTGGGCACGGTAAAGAATGGCAATTTGATCGTAATTCGTACCGCAGTCGTACAACTCTTCCACCTTAGAAATTACAAAATCTGCTTGTTGGTATGCATCTAAAGTAGGAACCACGCAGGGTAAATCCTGGTGAGGCCGGGACGCTTTCAATTCTTTACTAAAGCTTTTCTCGGATGTCCGATTTGCAAGAATCCCATTTGCCAGTTTGAGTATCTCAGGTGAACTGCGGTAATTGGTTTCAATCTTGTAAATTTTCGTTCCTTGATGGCGCTCAGGAAAGGATAAAATCTGGTCGAGGTCTGCACCTCTCCAAGTGTAAATGCATTGGGCATCATCTCCAACTGCCATGACTTGATGATTGGAGGCGACTTGATCAACAATGCGTGCCTGCAGTGAATTTACATCCTGATACTCATCAACGAGCACATGAGAAAACCGGTTCTGAAAATAGGATCGGGCATCCTCAAAGTTTTCCATAAGAGTTAGCCAAAATACTAGCAGGTCGTCGTAATCTGTGAGTCCTCTGGATAATTTTGCATCGGTGTAAATTTTATAAAAAGATTGAATTTTTGAACAGAGTTCGCGATTTGAAGGATAGCGAGCACGAGCGACCTCCTCGACATCTTTACCTACATTTCTTGCAAAACTTATCAGGGCTTTAATTGGCTTGGCTTTCGGGTTTTCCTTACTTTTAAAAAAATCAGGTTCAAGGTCGCGAATAACTTCATTAAGTAACGAATCGGAATCTGCATCATCCATGATGGTAAAGCTTCGGGGAAGGTTGATTAAATCTCCAAACAAACGCAGGCATTGACCTCCGACATGATGAAAAGTTCCTCCGAGAAACCTATGGCTTCCCACACCAGTTAATTCTTCAACTCTTTCCAGCATTTGCCTCGAAGCTTTATTGGTAAAAGTAAGGAGCAGAATAGATTCGGGAGCTACTCCCTGTTCCAAAAGATAAGCAACGCGATAGGTTAATGTGCGGGTCTTCCCGGAACCAGCACCTGCTAAAACCAAAGCAGGTCCATCGGGAGCAGTAACCGCTTGATACTGATCCTCGTTTAATTCATTTCTAAAATCAATATTTTGTGAGGAGAATGTCCTCGCTTTTTGTGGTGCCGGACCAAATAAATCGTCCTCTTCATCTTCGTAGTCGTACATTATCCAGCTTATTTTCCCGCGACTAAGAGAGGAGCAAGAAAATCACGATGAACTACCTCTGGTCGTTTGCATGATGGGTTTCTTTTCAGGATCTCGTCGTTATCTACCCCAAGCACGGACTTCAATTCTTCACTGGTAAAACTTGATATACCCCGAGCGATGATTTTACCGTTCGGATCAATAATTGAAACAACCTCCGCACGGTCAAATGTACCGCTGAAACGTAAAACACCTTTTGCAAGTAAGCTCGCACCTTTCTTCAAGATTGCCTCGCAGGCACCTTCATCAATTTCAATTGAACCTTTTGGGCTTGGGAAAAAAGCCAGCCATTTTTTACGCTGGTTTAAATCAAGTCCCGATGGAGCAAAAAAAGTTCCCTCTGCCTTGCCATCAACAATTTGAGGAATTCTTCCCGGGTGTTCGCCACTACCAATAAAAACGGCACAACCCGATTTGGTTGCGATTTTAGCGGCCTCTATTTTTGTTGTCATGCCGCCAACGGCTGTTGGGCTATTGGTTCCTTCGGCCATTTTTTCTATATCTGTGCTGATTTCACTAACGAAGGGAATCAGCACACCAGAGTTGGGTTTTGTCATTAGACCTTTTGCAGTGGTCAAAATGATCAAGAGCTCAGCTTGAGAAAGAGAGCACAAAAGTGCCGATAAAACATCATTATCTCCAAATTTTAATTCTTCATCACTCACGGAATCATTTTCATTTACAACCGGCACTACTCCGTATTCCAGCAATGAATCCAGAGTTTCTTTGACCTTAATGGATCGTGAATGTTCATTAAAATCTTCCCGAGTGAGTAAGATTTGTGCGGCAAGAAAGCCATGACTGCTAAGTCCGGACTTCCATGCATGCATGAGTTCGCTCTGGCCAACTGAAGCACAGGATCGAAGAACGGAGAGTTCATGGGGTCTTACCTTCAGACCAAGTTTGCCCATGCCAAGCCCTACGGCACCCGAGCTAACAATGATTACTTCAATACCTTGCTTGCGAAGTTGTTGTATGCCTGCACAGATCTGAAAAATTCTTTCTTCACGAATACTGCCTTGGTCTGAAGATAGAAGACCAGTGCCTAATTTAATTACCACCCGATTCATCATTCTAATTTTTCAAAATTGGGAGTATGCGAAAGGAGTATAGTCTACTTGGAAATATGAAAACAAAAGAAGTTAAGAGTGACTGGGAAGAAAATTAAACTTGTCTTAAGTCAGCTTCTTTAGAGGCGACTGCTTGGTTAATTTGGTTCACCATATCATCGGTAAGTTTTTGTACTTCTTTTTCAGCTCTTTTAAAATCGTCTTCTGGCAAGCCTTCTTTCTGCAGGGATTTTAAACTATCCAAGCCGTCTTTGCGAGATGCCCGAACCCCAATGCGGCCGTTTTCAGCGAAACCCTGAGCCATTTTACATAATTCTTCTCGCCTCTCGCCACTAAGTTCAGGAATTGGCAAACGGATAAGCTCGCCGGTTACCACGGGGCTGATACCCAGTTTTGCATCAATCAATGCTTTTTCAATAGGTCCAACGGTTCCTTTATCCCAAGCCTGAATTTGTAAAGTACGAGCGTCTGGAGTCGTGATTGCAGCTACATCCCTGAGCTTCATTGATGAGCCATAAACTTCTACATTAACTCCATCGACCATGGATGGATTTGCTTTTCCAGTATGAAGCGTAGCGAATTCACTTAAGACATGGTCAACAGATTTTTGCATGTCCTCTTTTAGTTTGGTAAAGATTTGATCAGTTTCCATGGTAGTCTAAAATAAGTTTGAGTGGTGATGATTACTATATTACCGGACAATAGTTCCGATTGATTTTCCGCAAACCGCTTCTCGGATGGAGTGCTTTTGCTGAAGGTCAAAAACAAGGATGGGCATGCGGTTATCCATGCAGAGAGAAAATGCAGTCGAATCCATTACGGAAAGGCGCTTTTCAAGACAATTCATGTAAGTCAATTCTGCAAATTTATGGGCATCTTCATATTTATGGGGATCCTTGTCATAAATACCATCAACCTTTGTTGCTTTAAGGATGATATCAGCAGATATTTCACTTGCCCGTAAAGCTGCCGTAGTGTCCGTGGAAAAGTAGGGGTTGCCGGTTCCGGAGACAAAAATGACAATTCTACCACGCTCAAGGTGACGAATCGCCCTGCGCTGGATGTAGGGTTCAGCAAGCTTATCCATGGGGATTGCACTTTGAACCCTGACCACTGCCCCCATTTTTTCAAGCCGATCCATAAGGGCCAATCCATTAATGACAGTGGCAAGCATACCCATAGAATCACCAGTGGTTCGATCGATACCCTTATCAGCACCTTGCAAACCCCGGAAGATGTTGCCTCCGCCTACAACTAATCCAACCTCTACACCCATATCAGCAACCGCCTTGATTTCTTTACAAATACTTTCGAGGGATTGGGCAAAAATTGGTTCTCCGGCACTTCGGCTACCAAGAATTTCACCGCTGATCTTAAGAATTATCCGTTTATATTTTGGTGTGGGCATCTTTGTTTAAGAGGGATGTAGTTCCTTGACTTTGGTCTGTTTAAAAGCAATATAAATCCGTCGTAGCCTGGTGGTGTAATGGTAGCACAGAGGTTTTTGGTACCTTTAGTTGGGGTTCGAATCCCTACCGGGCTGCCACTCCTAGCATACTTTCCGATAAATATATGGAGGCTTTATTCTGCAAATGGGTCAAAGGTGGGAGGAGGTGGAGGTGGTTCAGGAATGCTTTGAGGCAAGTTATCCTCAGCGGTTGTTGATTCAGGAGGGTTACCAAATATATCACCCAAGGGAACATTTTGAGTTTCTGAACCATCACCTTCAGGCAAAGGTATATTTCCAAAAGGATCGAGGCTGTTTTCGTCGGGAGCAGAGGAGGGGGCCTCTGCTGGGGGAGGCGGAATATCGCCAAATGGATCAAACGCAGCAGGGGGCTCTGGTGGTGGCGGTACTGCAAATGGATCTTCTGCAGGAGAAGTATCAAAAGGATCAACAGCAGGGCTTGGTGGAGGAGGACTTTCAAACGGATTCTGACTTGCAGATTCTTCATTTACCTCACTAGTTTCGAATTCTCCAACTGCTTCGTCATTAGTAGGTGGCAAGTCACCAAAAGGATCAAATGGTGCAGAGTTCTCAGGTGGGGCAGGAAAAGCAACATCTTGTGGAGCAGGGGCAAAAGAGTCAGCCGATTCGGCAGTACTGTTTTCAGCAGGGACAATTGAGGAAGTGCTTGGAGCACTAGCTTCAGGTAAAACATCAATCGAAACTCTAGGAGGATCTGCAGATTGCTCAGATTCACTATTGTTGGGTTCGGTGGGCAAAGTGGACTCTTTAGTTTTCCTGGCGGAGGGGGGAGCACCTGCTGGTTTCTCCACTTGTGCTGATTTTTTCTTCTCAACTTTCGGGGAATCCACAGGCTTTTTGGGAGGGTTTTTTCTGGGCTGCTTATTAACACCAGTTAGGCTTTGATCTTTCTTTTCATTGAGTGACGCCGAATTAGGCCCGACGATTTTTTTCTTAGCCAATCCATTCTCGAAATGGATTTCAGAAACTTTCATTCCATTTTCATTCCACTCAGTACAAACTCCATGTTCCAAATTGTCTTTAAAATTGTAATCAAATTGAATTTGTCCGGAAGGAAACCATCCTTGGGAATTCCCTTGCATCAACCCCTCAACAAATTGTGCAGTTAATCTCTTTTGGCCATTTTCATACCAAATTGTCCTAGCACCGTGCTGTTTGTCTCGTTGATAAAAGAGGCCAAGTCTTTGATTGCCGTTAGGATACCATTCTGAGGCAGGCCCTTCTCGCAATCCGTGACGAAAAAGTGTGGATGACTTAGGCGTGCTATCCGGGTACCATTCTTTTGCTTCTCCATGAGGCAATCCGTTAACCATATTAACTTCAAAAATTTTCAGGCCATTGGGGTGATACTCTGATTTGATACCATCCAACACATCGTTGTCATAATTTTCCTCACGCCATAATTCGCCGGTAATTCTAAATTCTTTTGATACCCCATGCCTTTTACCTTCGCGATATTCCAGAACTAATCTTTTTCTGCCGTTGTAATAAAATTCTGTTACCGATCCATGCTTCTTTCCCTCTAACCATGAAGAGATTGATTTTGTCGGACTTTTTTCAAAGGTCTCTATCGCTTGACCACTGTAAGGACTACCGGGCAATGTAATGGCACCATCAGATTTTGTTTCTCGTACTATTCCTTCTTCGTCCATCTCTAACCAATGAAGCATCACGGTATTGTCCGAGGAGATTGCCATGTCGTTTCCATTGATGGATCGATGTTGACTGCATGCGGAAATTACCAAGAAGAAAGGTATGAGTAACCAGTTTGCATGGATCTTAGTCATCCTAAATGTAATGCATTTACTGACTCATGCTTGCAAGAGGTTTTTATCATTTACTGCTTTAATATCATGAGATCATTTTAGAAGAATTGAACATAGTCTGATAGGAGAAAAATAGAAGAATTTCCTTACACTCAATGCGTATCGAAAGGATTACGATTAAAGCGGCAAAATTGAAGATTATCTTTTTTTGCTGAGGGAAAAATTGGAACCATTGCTCGATATTCATTAGCAGCCAGCAAAAACAGAATAATGGGGAAAACTGCTTTGTCCTGCGAACTTGTCGGTAAAGTTGAAATTAAACTTTGACTGATTAAGTAAAATAAACTGTGGAATTACGAAATTATGTTACATCTGGATAAAGAAAATCCTCCAAGTCGCGCCTTTGCTTTTTAGTTGGTCGCCCCAGGCCTTTAACCGTAGCAGGTCTTAAGTTAATACGCTTTCTCGCATCAGCTGCTTTTTGGTATGCTTCTGGGCTGGTAAGGTCGGTAAGGAGTCCTTGTGCGAGGGCGGCAGAAACTCTTCGATCAGAAAGTGCCTCGATTCGAATCTTTTTCTCCAAAGGACCAAATTTAATGGTGATTACTTCACCAATTTTAATCTCTCTTGAAGGCTTTGAGGGAATCTCATTTATTTTTACCCAACTTTTTTTGCAGGCTTCGGTAGCCATACTTCTACTTTTATAAAGACGGGCAACCCACAACCAACGGTCAAGCCTCATCTTTTGTAAGGAATCTTCCTGGCTCATTCAATTTGCTGAGAAAGGAAACAAAGTTGGCATAAAAAAATTACAACAATCCATAATTTAAGGCTTAACTCTAGCGCGGTATTTCTGGAATGGCGCAAAATTAGACTGGTTGGTGTCCGATGAGCTATCTAAAGGTAAAAGCTCCAAAATCAATTCTCTGGACTGCGGAAGGTTTGAATCTGGACTAATTTCAGAATGGCTCGTTTGACTAGACTCAGAAATGCCAATGGCATCAAGGTTGAGAAAAATGGATTCCGCTTTTTCCCAATTTTGATAAAGCCAGTATCCGGCACCTCCGAAAATAACGAGGGCTACTAGAAGAAGAATCGATCCAGTGATGCCGGAGTCATCTCTTTTGTCAGACTGAGAACTGGATTTTCTTCTCTCAATAAGAGTCCCCACCAAGATTGACAGTTCGAATAGAAAATAGAGGGGGATTGTCAGAATACAAAGGCTCACGGGATCTCCACCAGGTGTAATGAGAGCTGCGGAAATCATTAAAATAACGAGTACAATCCGACGACTGGAGCGTAATTTTTCTACCGTCAGGATTCCAATCCTAATTAAAAGAATTAATACAAGCGGAAATTGAAAGGCCAGCCCGACTGCAAAAGTCATCCAGATAACAGTGCTGTAATAATTACCAGCCTCTGGACGGTATATTTCTAAACCAAGTACTGAGAATGAGAATTCTATAGTAAAAGCCAAAGATAGAGGAAGAATGAAAAAATAAGTCATCCCAGAACCGGCAAGAAAAAGAAATGTGGCAGCGAGGCATCCCGGGAAAAAGATTCTTTTCTCTTTTTGCGTGAGTCCAGGGGTAACAAAACCTCCCACAAAATAGAGGATAAGTGGCAGGGAAAGTCCCAGTCCTCCCAGAAAACATATTTTCATTGCGATAAAAATGGGGGAGTAGGAACGGATTACTTGCAGTAAGTTTCGATCCTTGCCGCCGGCAAAATGAATAAGTAAACGCAAGCGATGCTGGGGATCATCAATACGCCATGTGATGAGATCTTGTTCGGTTGCATTGGCCAAATCCTTAAGCGTCACCCCATTTTTCTCTAATTGATTTTGATACTGAGAAAGTCCGCAAGCCTGTAGGTCGATCGACAAATTTCCAAAGTCTTGGACGGCGGCAACCAAAGGTCTTTGCAACAGCCTAACTGAGTCTCCTAAAAATGCAGCCACCACAAGGCAGCCGAGAACAAAGGCAATGAATGATTTAAAAATAACCCAGCGCATTTCTTCGAGGTGTTCGAGGAAGTGCATTTTGTTTGGATCATTTTTTCCAACTTTGGATTTACCAAGTGCACCGATCAATCCACGATCACGAAAGCGTTGGCCAAAGGTGTCAGGTTTATCTTGAGAATTCGAGGCAGTCATTTAAAGACCGATAGTCATGCGATAAGAAGAAAAGAATATTAGTAAGTTAATTTTGGGCTAAAATGTATTAAGCGTCTAGCTTGGAATCTTGCAAAACCGACAAATAGAAGGGGGTTCTATCGAGCTTTTAAAATCACCAAGAAACTTTTACTAGCTGAAATTAATTAAAACTTGCTTCTGAAAAACACCAATGAAGTGCTCCATTGACAAGTGTACTCAATATTTAGATATTCTTCAGTTCATTATTTTCTTCGCAGTTGATTCATCTTCCCGAGTGAATTTGATCGGCTCAAATTATAAACCCACCACTTAAACATGGCACAAAAAAAGAAGACCAAAACAGCCAAACCAAAATCGGCCAAGAAATCTCCCGCCAAGGCGGCGAAGAAAACCTCGGGCATAAAATATGTCTACGACTTCGGCAAGAAGACAGACGGAGATGCAAAGCAACGCGAACTCCTCGGTGGTAAGGGTGCTAATCTTGCCGAAATGGCACGCATTGGATTGCCGGTTCCTCCAGGCTTTACAATTACGACAGAGGTTTGCACTCATTACTATGCGAACAAGAAATCCTATC
>JAYQBI010000044.1:0-2857 GCA_038137235.1 Opitutales bacterium
TCAGACATTATTTTATGGGTAATCGATAATTCGATGCCCTACCCCTCTGATGAAGTAAATGAAATTCTGCAAAAAATTGAGGAAAAACCAACATTACTGGTTAGAAACAAGGTTGACTTACCCGCGAAGTTAAAATTCTCAAAGTCGATTAATTTTAAGGAAGTACATGTTAGCTGTTACGACAAAACAGGTTTACCAGAAGTA
Organism: Opitutales bacterium; assembly: GCA_038137235.1. GTDB lineage: Bacteria > Verrucomicrobiota > Verrucomicrobiia > Opitutales > Seribacteraceae > Chordibacter. Next base: position 205 of record JAYQBI010000044.1, read on the forward strand.
ATTACTGAAGTAAGTAAGATGGTATCAAAATTATACGATGCCGATGAGGATACTTTACTCATAAATAAAAGACACGAGATCAATTTCTCAAAATGCTTAGATGAAATTAATGAATTTGATAGTTTGATCCGGAATGATAGTGGATATGAACTGGCGTCAATTCATATAATTTCCGCTCGCGAAGCAATTGATGAAATCATTGGTAAAAAAACAACAGAAAATATGTTGGATAAACTTTTTGAACAATTCTGTATAGGGAAATAAAATGTCTCTGAAAGTAGATAAACCTAATAAACCATATGATGTTATTGTTTGTGGAGCTGGCCATGCTGGATGTGAGGCAGCATTAGCGGCTACTAGATTAAACGCAGAAGTTTTACTCTTAACAGGAAACCTTGATACTATCGCCCAAATGAGCTGCAATCCAGCGATCGGAGGACAAGGAAAGGGTCAAATTGTTAGAGAAATTGATGCATTAGGTGGCGAAATGGGATTAAATACAGATTTCACAGCTATCCAATTTAAACTATTGAATACCTCAAAAGGAATGGCTGTTCAGGCTCCACGTGCTCAATGCGATAAAAAAGCATATCAGCTAAGAATGAAGCATGTTTTGGAACTTCAGCCTAATCTTACAATATTTCAAGCGATGGTAAATGGTTTGATTGTAGAAAACAATCAATGCATCGGTGTGAATACCTCCATGGGATTAAATTTTTATGCAAAATCAATTGTCGTAACAACAGGAACATTTTTACAAGCATCTACACATATTGGGCAGGCGAAAGCAGCAGGAGGAAGACTTGGGGACCATGTCGCAACAGGGCTATCTGCACATTTCATTAAACATGGTATAGAACTAAATAGATTTAAGACCGGGACGCCTCCAAGGCTACTCGGTAAATCATTAAATTTATCAGGTTTAGAAAAGCAATCTGGAGATAAAAGTCCTACCAAATTTGCTTTTTACGACTCTCGGCCCTTTGACGAAGTGTTCCATGTGGAACATCATGGACGCTGGATTAACCATAAAAAAAATTCTTTGGGCAAAAACCTCGTTAATTGCTTTATTACTGACACAACATGTAATACTCATAAAATTATTAATGATAACCTTCACCTTTCTCCACTATACAAGGGTGACATAATTGGAACGGGACCTAGGTATTGCCCCAGCATTGAGGATAAAGTTGTGCGGTTTTCTACTAAGGATTCACATCGTATTCATTTAGAACCCGAAGGTATTAATTCAGATGAGTGGTATGTAAATGGTCTTTCTACAAGTCTACCTTTTCATATTCAACAAAAATTAATTCAAACTATACCAGGCCTTGAGAATGCAGTAATGATTCGCCCTGCATATGCCGTAGAATATGATTATGCACCACCAACACAGCTTAATTTAACGCTTGAATCTTTAATTATATCTTCTCTTTTTTTTGCGGGACAAATTAATGGCACTTCAGGCTATGAAGAAGCTGCCTCACAAGGTTTAATAGCAGGCATTAATGCTGCCAGTAAGGCACTAAACAAAAATTTGCTAACTCTCAAAAGATCAGATGGCTACATCGGTGTTCTTATTGATGATCTTACTACAAAAGGAGTTACGGAGCCTTATCGGATGTTTACAAGTCGAGCAGAACATAGGCTTCTTTTTAATCACGGTAGTTCCGAGTACAGGTATGTTAACATAGCCAAAAACTTTGGCCTTATTTCTCCTAAGAGAGCCTCTAATATTGAGCAGAATTTTAAATTAGTTTGCACATGGATTGACCATCTGGATAACTTTAAATCCCCTTCAGGCAAATCTTACTCCCATCTTATCAAAACAGGTAATGCGTCTTATTCAGACCTGCCTGAAGATTTTACAAATCTACCAACTAGCGTTAAAGATGAGGTATACTACAGAATAATATACGATGGTTACCTTGAACGTGAAAAAAAGGCAGTTCATCGTTTAGAGTCTTCAAGCGAAATGAAGATTCCTGCTGATTTTACCTATTCAAATTTACCTGGTCTTCGTAAAGAAAGCGTAGACAAACTATCTAACGTCAAACCTGCAACTCTCGGACAGGCATCTCGTATTTCTGGAGTCAATCCATCTGACATTACAATTTTGCACATTTATTTAGCACGCAATCGCAATAATTTATAATTTTACTCATGAATACTCTTCATTGTGGCTTAAATGAGTACATTAAAAAAAGAGATCAACGGATAAGGAGGGTAGGGGAGTTTTTATCCACCACAATTCGCCCCTTTCTAGTCAATTCTAACGCACCTGGTTTTCATTTGGAGATAGGATGTGGACATGGTCATTGGCTATCATCGTTTGCAAGACTCAAACCAGACGACATTTTTATAGGAATTGATCTTCTAAGTAAAAGGATAAGAAAATCTGATCTGAAGAAGAATAATCAAAAATTGGATAACCTGTTCTTTCTCAAAGCAGAGGCAAATGAATTTCTTGAGGCGATTCCAAAAGATTTAAACATTTTATCAACCTTTATTATGTTTCCCGACCCTTGGCCAAAGAAGCGGCATTTTAAAAAGCGACTTATGCAGAATGAATTTCTTCAGGCATTGTCCAATGTGTCTTCGCCTAATTCAAATCTTTTTTTTCGAACAGATCACCAAGGTTATTTTAACTGGA
>JAYQBI010000044.1:2867-9042 GCA_038137235.1 Opitutales bacterium
CTATTTGAATCTTCATATACTTTGGTTGCAAGCAAGACATAAGCTCTGCTAATGCGCAACCCGCCCGTTATTAATTGATCTCTTCATTAGTTGGTCTTCCTCAAAAGTGAATTGACGATGCAACAATTCTTACATATGTCTTTTTCCCTTTTGTGAAAATATTAGCAAAATTAATCCTACTCTCTTTTACCTGTACCTTGGCACATGGTGCTGGCGATGGTGTTAAGGTCGTTGCTGATAAAGTTTTTACTATCGGATCACTTCCTGTAACCAACTCAATGGTTACAAGCTGGGTTATTTCCTTGGCTTTAATTTTACTCATCAAAGTTTTAGTTGGCAGACCTCAATTAATTCCCTCGAAAGGACAGCTCGTCCTGGAATCGGTGATAGGAGGGATTCGCACCATCATCGAGCCTATCGTCGGGAAAAAAGTATTTTTCCCGTCTTTTTGGATCCTTAGTGGACTTTTCTTTTTCATCTTAATCCATAACTGGAGTGGTTTATTGCCAGGAGTAGGAACCATTGGATACGGCTATGAGATTAATGATCACTTTTCAGTCAAGAAGCCTCTCATCCGTCCAGGAAATGCGGATTTAAACATGACACTTGCACTTGCACTCGTAGCCAACCTCTTTTGGATTTACTTCATCGTCAAGTTTGCTGGCATAAAAGCCATCATCAAGGACTGGTTTGGTAACAAAGCGGAAAAATCAGAAGTAAGCTCTCTCATTTTTGGTTTGCTTGGAATTATTTTCTTGGCGGTGGGGGTGATCGAAGTTTTGTCTATTCTTTTCCGTCCTGTTTCGCTAACCTTTCGTTTGTTTGGCAATGTTTTCGGTGGCGAAAGTTTACTGCATAGTATGTTTTATTTAGTTCCGCAATTGAAGTGGATCCTTCCCGTTCCTTTTTATTTCATGGAGGTTCTCATTGGGTTGGTCCAGGCACTCGTATTTATGCTCTTAGTCTCCGTATATATTGGCCTAATCTGTAATCACGATGAAGGGGATAACCATTAAATTTTAGTATACGACTATGAACCTATCGTAGGTATACCTAGATATAATTAATAATAATCAACCAAATATAAAAATGATAGAAGTACTCGCACAAGCATCGGAACAAGCATCTGGAATCACCGGTTCAATACAAGCTGGCCTTGGTTGCCTCGGTGCTGCAATTGGTGTTGGCATTGTTGGCATGAAAGCGGCGGAAGCAGTTGGGCGCAACCCTGACGCATCTGGTGCAATCCTTGTTCAATCCATTATCGGCATGGCTCTAGCTGAAGCCGTTGCCTTCTACTCTCTTTTCCTTTAAGGCTTAAGACATTCCTCGTTCTTCCATGAATGTTATCGCCAGTCTTGGAGATACGGCTCAAGGTATAGTTGAGACCTTCGGGATCGATTGGCCAATGCTTATTGCTCAAGCGATCAATTTCTTGATTGTAGCATATGTTATATGGAAGTTTGCATTCAAAAACATTCTTTCCACCATTAAAGAACGGGAGAAACAAATATCCGATTCTTTAAAAAATGCTGATCGTATAAAGCTCGAACTTGAAGAAACTGAAAAGCAACAGCAGGAAACTTTGCAGGAAGCGTCAATGGAAGCCAAGAAGACTATCTCTTCTGCTCAAGAGCAAGCCAAGGCTTTCATTGAATCTCAAAAGGAGGATGCTCGAAAACAAGCTGAAGAGATTATTTCAAAAGCAAAGGTTGCCATGGAGCAGGAAAGGGAACGCGTACTTCGTGAAGCACGTGACGAAATTGCCGCATTGGTTGTTCTTACCGCATCCAAAGTTCTCGCAAAGGATCTCTCTGAGGATGAGAAAGAAAGGTTTTCGACCCGTGCCACTGAAGAACTTAAACTTGCTTCCTGACATCAATTATGGCCTCTAGGTACAAGGATCTTGTTCGCAAACTTGTTCAGCAATCCCTTAATGATTCAGGGATTGTTGATGAATCGCTTGTCAAAAATGTCTTGTCTGGTCTAAGAGAGTGCAAACTTTCCCGCCACAAGGATATCCTTCAAGCTTACCTAGTAGAAATTCGTAAAACTCTTCGTCTTCAAATTGTAGAAGTAGAAATTGGTTGTCAGGCTAATGATTCGCTAACCTCAAAGTTAAAGAGTAAAATTGATGCTAACTCCACGAAGTCTGTTGATCTTAGGGTATCCCGCAATGATCATTTGATCGCTGGATATCGATTGCGTATTGAGGATGATGTTTTTGAGGACTCCATCCACTCAAGACTAACCAAATTGACTCAATCTCTTACCTCTTAATTCACACTCCCTTAAACTATGAGTTCCATTACTGAACTAATCCGCCAAGAAATCGAAAACCTTTCCACCGACTCCACCCGTACCAATGTTGGTACGGTTACCACCGTTGCTGATGGGGTTGCCAAAGTAGACGGTCTCTCCAAAGTTATGTACAACGAGATGATCGAGTTTCCGAACAATGTTCTCGGAATTGCATTAAATTTGGAAGAAAACTCTGTTGGTTGCGTACTTTTGGGAGATGTCAGCTCGCTTAAGGAAGGGGACGAAGCCCGTACCACTGGCAAATTGCTCTCCGTTCCCGTTGGCAAAGAATTGCTAGGCAGGGTGGTTGACGCTGTTGGCAGACCAATGGACGGGAAAGGTGCTGTCAATTCGGAGAAGACTCTCCCTGTTGAAAGAATTGCTCCAGGAATCATCCCTCGTAAATCCGTAGATCAACCTCTACAAACTGGAATCATGGCTGTTGATTCTATGGTCCCTATTGGTCGGGGGCAAAGAGAACTCATCATTGGAGACAGATCAACCGGCAAAACTACCATTGCAATTGATACAATCATCAATCAAGCAAAGATTAATAAGCAAGGAGAGCAATCGGGAGATTCAAACTTTCGTCCCGTTTACTGTATTTATGTAGCAATTGGACAAAAGAACGCTAATGTTGCCCGCACCATTAAAACTTTGGAAGAAAGTGGTGCTATGGAGTATGTTACGATTGTCTCTGCACCTGCTGCAGACAACCCTGCAAACCAATACCTTGCACCCTACGCTGGTTGTGCAATGGGGGAGTGGTACATGGAAAATGGGATGGATGCATTGATTGTATATGATGATCTTTCAAAGCAGGCTGTTGCTTATCGCCAAATTTCACTGATTTTAAAACGTCCTTCTGGTCGTGAAGCTTACCCAGGAGATGTTTTCTATCTTCACTCCAGACTGCTTGAAAGATCTGCCCGCCTCAATGAAAATAGTGGGAATGGCTCCCTTACTGCCTTGCCCATTATTGAAACCCAAATGGGTGATGTTTCCGGATACATTCCAACTAATGTTATTTCGATTACAGATGGACAGATTTTCTTGGAAACTGATTTGTTCAACAAAGGGATCAGACCCGCTGTTTCCGTTGGACTTTCAGTTTCCCGTGTGGGATCAGCAGCTCAAATTAAAGCCTACAAAAAAGTAGCTGGAAAAGTAAAATTAGAGCTAGCTCAATTTCGTGAACTTGCTGCTTTCTCTCAATTTGAATCTGATTTGGATGCTACCACCAAGGCCAGTTTGGACCGAGGTGCTCGTATTGTTGAGCTTTTTAAGCAAACCGCATCCAATCCTATTTCAGTTGAAGTTCAAACTGCTATCATGTGGGCAATGCAAAACGATTTCTTTGATTCCATTGCGGTTGCTGATGTAAATCGAGCAACCCAAAGTCTTCGTGAGTACATGGAAACTCAAGGCAAGGAAGCCTGTGAAATGATTTATTCCACCGGAAAACTCGAAGAGGATACTGAACAAAAGCTTCGTAGTTCAGTGGAAGATTGGAAGCGCACATTTTCCTGATCCTGGAACATAATTATCCAAAGACCGTCTAATTTTGATCTATGGCAAATACTCGTGATATTCGATTACGGATCAAGGGTGTAAAGAGTACCCGACAAATTACTCGTGCCATGCAAATGGTTGCTACCTCAAAGATGAAAAAGGCTCAGGATGCTGCAAAAAGTGGTCGCCCCTATGCTATGTTACTTGCTGATGTGATCGTATCAGTAGCTGATGAATTTGAGGAAGTAACTCACAAATATTTTAATGAGCGACCAATTAGGCATCGCGGAATACTCGTTATTGGAACAGACAAAGGCTTGTGTGGTGCTCTCAACTCCAATCTCTTCAGAATGTTATCTGATGTTGATTCTTCTTCGAAATTTATAGCTGTGGGCAAACGGGCAACCCAATACTTATCCCGTACTAGGAAAGATTTATTAGCTGATTTTAGTCTACCAGATAAACCCCGATACTCTGACATCAAACCAATCATAGAGTTTCTCTTGCGTGCCTACGGCGATGATCAAATTGATACCATCGAAGTATTACACACCAGCTTTGTTAACACTCTTCGGCAAGAGCCCGAGTTAGTTCGCTTGTTTCCCCTTAATGACCTCGATGAAATGAGCCAAAAATTACATGCTCGTTTTGGCATTCAGGATCATGAAGTCCCGAAGGATAATCGTGAAATTTTAATCGAAAACCGCGATGATGTACTCGCCGAACTTGGGACTCTTTATCTAAAGCAACAAATCCACCAAATGGTCATGGAGTCGCAAGCATCCGAACATAGTGCCCGAATGGTTGCCATGAAAACTGCCACTGACAACGCTGGCAATCTCCTAAATGACCTTACGCTTCAGTACAACAGGGCCCGCCAAGCCGCCATTACCCAAGAGATTCTTGAAATTTCTGCAGCTACACTTTCTAACTAATTCTTTCATATCATGGAAAAGGACAATTCGAATACAACTCAAGGTAAAATCGTTCAAGTAATCGGTGCCGTCGTCGACGCTGAATTCCCCTCCGAAGGAATGCCTAAGATTTACGATGCATTAGAGGTAACCTACAAGCTTGATGACTCGACCGATGCAAAACTGGTTTTAGAAACACAACAACATCTTGGAGAGAATCGTGTGCGTGCAGTGGCGATGTCCTCTACGGAAGGTTTGGTACGGGGAATGAATGTATTAAACACGGCCAATCCGATTTCTGTTCCAGTAGGAGAGAAGGTGCTCGGCCGCATTTTTAATGTCACCGGTGATACCGTTGATAATCGTGGTGAGTGTGGTCATACTGAGACCCGGCCAATTCACCGTCTCGCACCTACTCTTGTGGACCAAGACACAGAGGCAAACATCCTTGAAACAGGAATTAAAGTCATTGACCTGATTTGTCCTTTTATCAAGGGAGGTAAAGTAGGTGCCTTTGGAGGTGCTGGTGTTGGCAAAACCGTGGTGATTATGGAACTGATCAATAATATCGCAAAAGCCCATGGTGGTTACTCGGTATTCGCCGGGGTAGGGGAGCGATCCCGTGAGGGCAATGATCTATATCAGGAAATGTCGGAAGCTGGCGTCATTAACCAAGACGACATATCCAAATCTAAAGTTGCATTGGTTTATGGTCAAATGAACGAACCTCCTGGTGCTCGGATGAGGGTTGCTCTTTCAGGGCTTACCATGGCTGAATATTTTCGTGATGAAATGGGGCAAGATGTTTTGCTTTTCGTAGATAACATCTTCCGTTTTTCTCAGGCTGGATCTGAGGTTTCTGCACTGCTTGGACGTTCTCCATCCGCAGTTGGGTATCAGCCCACACTTGCCGAAGAAATGGGTAATCTCCAAGAACGTATCACCTCCACCAAAAAAGGATCTATTACTTCATTCCAGGCCGTTTATGTTCCTGCTGATGACTTAACTGATCCAGCTCCTGCAAATACCTTTGCTCACCTTGATTCCACGATCGTTTTGGAAAGATCCATCGCAGAACTTGGCATCTATCCTGCGGTTGATCCATTGGCATCCGTTTCTAACGCACTGTCCCCAGAAATCGTTGGAGAGGAGCACTTCAAGGTTGCTCGCGGTGTTCAAGAAGTTTTGCAGGCTTACAAAGATCTCCAAGATATCATTGCTATCCTTGGATTGGACGAATTATCGCCTGAGCAAAAGCAAACTGTGTTTCGTGCTCGAAAGATCCAAAAATTCCTCTCCCAGCCCTTCCATGTTGCCGAAGTTTTCACCGGTGTGGCTGGCGAATATGTTTCGGTTAAAGACACCATTCGTGGATTTAAGATGATTCTCGAAGGTGAGCTGGACGAAGTTGCCGAGAATGACTTCTACATGAAGGGCGGTATCGACTC
>JAYQBI010000045.1:0-9009 GCA_038137235.1 Opitutales bacterium
GAAACATATAGTACCAGGAGGATACCATGACCCTGAGTATTACCAAGCAGTAGAGTGCACGAGGGTAAATCTGCATGGTACATATAACCCTGAGTTACATGACTATATATTCAATGGGTATGGTATTCATGAGGAAGGATATAACTTCCACAACGATATCTGTTCAAAAGTACACATTGGACTTCGGCACTACATGTATCCACACTACTTTGTAGGAAAAGACCTGTTAAACATGCTTAATATGACAAGCATGGCAGACAACTTAGATCTAACAAAGATGAAGTGGCCATTCAATGCATGTCTGTTCTCCTTACCAAAGAAAGGAATTACTGATGAAGGAACAGGAGATGAAGTAACAAACTTTGCATACCATAGAAGTTTTGATATTCAACCCTTGTCATATCAACTCCGTGCAAAAGAGCTAAATCCAGACAATGACACTGAGGGTAGGATATACGATGCACCCTTTTCCCGGAAATGGAGTAAAACTCTATCGTTAGAAGAAAAGGAACAACAAAAGGCACAAGCAGAGTTAGTAAAAGAGGTAGAAGATATAAAAGGAGAGCCCTGTAGAATAATACCTACATTCTCCATAGTAATCTTATACCAAGGATCAGAAATGTCCGTATGTAGTTATCCTATATCATCTACAAGCTTCAAAGACATACTAAAGACTTATGAGGATAGTTATACAGTCGAAGGTATGCCCGCTGCTAAAATGTTAGAAGGAAGAAATAAACAATCCGAAGTATCAGGGATACAGAAGATAACCAAACTGATACTAGGATTGATTATGTACATGTCTTGTAGAAGAGACGAATGGTCACCAGTACAAACAAAGTCAAAGAAGCTTACAAAAGCACAGAGAAGGAAAAAGACAGTATTGTATTCACCAAACTTCTTAGGAAAGAAATATGTCGGCCGAACAACCAAGAAGTATGATTCAGATAAGAAGAGAGGTAAATTAAAGCCTCACTGGAGATCTGGATACATGGGTATTAGATGGTATGGTAAAGGAAGAACAGAATCTAAATTAGTTTGGACCGAATGAATTGGGTTTTACCATTTTAAATACACCAGGGACGGGTAATTCTAATTTCTTAAATAAAAGAAAAAAAGAAGTGAGTATTATATTATAAGAGTAATAAGAAAACAGCCGTCCCAGATGTCATCTTACCTCATTTTTAGGGGGCCACCCTGGTATACTTTCTACCTTCCATTCCTTTATTGGGGGTAGCTCCCTCTTTCTTTTTTTACAGGTGGATGACTTAGTTCCACACAACTCGTATATTCTTTTTCTATGTTTCGCTTCTCCGTTTGTCGCAAAACAGTGATATGCACCATTGTCAAATATAGCAAGGTGCTCACTTTTACTATCACCACCCTGTTCAGCACAAGCTGGACACCGGGCAATTTTTTTACCCGACATTTCCTTTACATTCTCTAATTTGTTTAAATCTAGACTCATATTGAATTCTTCAATCTTACACCGTTGTAACCTCTAGCACACCGACCACTTGGACCGGGAATGGAGTTTACTTTTACAACCCCAAACATCTGCTTCATAAGAGATGGCAATCGTTTCTCTAGCACATTCTTGGGCAGTATTTGAACCCCCCTCTCGTGACAGAAGTTTTCATAAGCCTCGCAAATCTCAATAGTTGTAACATTGCTAAGTCTATTTCTCGTATCTTTGCTGATTTCACTTTCCAAAAAGAAAGATAGAGAATTACTGTAATCGACAATTTGACTGACCTTCAAATGCTGATTCTTGGTAAGAAATATTGAGCCATATTTTTGGATATCTTTTTCCAATAACATCCTTCCGTAAACTGCCCATGCAAAAATTGCATCTCCCTCCTCATGAAGCAATTTATTGGAGAAATTAGGTATTTTCCTCCCAGTAAATGTGTTCGGGAAATCAATGACTAGCAACCTTCGTCTCCAGGCTTCTAAATCATCCTTTGTATTAAGTTTAAGGGTATGATTGGAGGTAATGACTACCCCGAAGTTACCGATTAGGGAAGCAGATCCCCGACCATGCTTTAACTCTGCTGAAAGTAAGTCATGTCCTACTAATGACTTTATTGTGTTAGATTCTTTTCGTTGAAGGAAATCTGCTTCAACATCAGGTCCAAATAACAATTTCTTGCCCATGAACCGGGCGGTTTCAAAACGCTGATTTAAATGCTCTGTTCTAAGTTCCACGCAATTGTTAACTCCCACTAATCCAATGATTAAATCGAGGAGAACACTTTTTCCAGAACCCGGAACTCCTTTAATAATCAAAAGATTTTGGCATGGGTTCCCACCAAAAATTAATGAACCAAGGTATTTTTGAAGCATTTTGATATCCTCAGGTGCCAACGCATCTAAAAGAAATCTAATGTATTGACTCTCTTTAGGAAAAAACTGGTAACTTTCTTTTAGAATTATCGAACTCGGTAATCGGGAATAATTCCTCTCAAACCACTTCCTTCCAAAGGAATCTGCTCCAGTTTTTAAATTCTGAATGAAGAAAAGCGGAACCTCGGTTATTCTAGTGGCTAGAGTCGAATTACTCTCTATAGGTGGATAATTGAAAAAACCAGGATTCACCAAGTTGTGTTTATGTGAGAATGGAATTCTTTCCAACTTTCTCTTACCTAATTTAAGCACACCGTTTTTGGTATTCATTAACTTTGAATTAGGCTCCATTACGAAGAGGCTCTCAACAATCCCCTTTAAGGTTTCTAACATGCCCTTAATCAAGTGTGACTTGATCTTTTTTTTAGCATCTTGATAAGCTTTGCCCTGAGTATCAATCACCCTCAAAAGCATCCTCCTGATTTGATTACTGATGAACTCTTCTGAGACCATCTTCCAGATGCCATTTGATGGATCGTAAGTATAAAATGATTTTTCTGATGAACTCCAGGATACAAGATTTTCATCAGCAAAAAGATGCGAAAAGAAGATCTCATTAAATGAAATTGAATTCTTGTTGACTACAAACGGACCACCGAATTGATCCACGAGCATATCAAATTTAGATTTCTCCCAGGGCACATTGACATGCTCTGGCCAATTAATTTGACTGATATAGATTTCAATCGGAAGACTTTGATTAATTATTTCGTAATGACAGCCTTTGGGATGTACCCCGCTAACGACAGTCTGACCACCCGTACTTCGAAATTCTCCAAAATCCCCTAACTTAGTGAGATCTGGAATTTCATCATCCTTTAGCTTTATCCAAAAATTACCGCCTCTTGCTGCCCTTGTTTGGGTTGTATTTTTAAAGATTGGATTTAGGGATAATAATTCATCAAAACCTTTATCAGAATCACAATCGATGGATATTAGACCACAGGAGTTTGCCCCTGTCACTATACCAATGTTATTTCCATCAAAAGCCGAGTCATCAAAGTCATCTGGTTTGGTGTCTTGCCACTTTTTATGTAATGGACATTTAGCCCCCCGCTTAACTGGTATAAACGCTGCGTTTTCACCGAATACATCTCGAAGATCCCCAATTGATCTATGATTGATTGTTTCGTTAGCATGAGAACTCCCCACCCATTTTTCGTCTCTCTCCCTGGTCGAATTATCATTTCTTGACCCCGGATCATTATTTTGGGGAATTGTTATCGAGGAGAAGGTAGGACTGAACTCCTGCTGTTTTGTTTGAATATTATTTTGCATTTTAGATTTATTTTTAACCTCCTTTGTTTTGGATTAATTTAATTTACGTATTGAAATGATCCACGCGGATGTTTGCACTCACTCATCGTGAACCTCCTCCTAAATCACTGAAATCCATAGGCATTACCCGAACTCTAAGGTCATCAGGCCATTCACTCCATTTACCACCATGGCTATCAGAAAGTTTGAGCGGTTCCTGGTTATCGGTTGCATTTTTTCCGAGTTGCTTAAGAAAAAAAGCTGCCTCTTGTTCCTTACATTGGTTTAAAATTTTTCTAGCCCAATTCACCTCAAATCTTTTAGGGGATGAGCCGGATTCACCACCAACGATCACCCAGTTTATTCCACTTAGATCAAGCTTGATTTCCTCCCATAAAGGCTCAACTGAAAGCCCCTTGAGTTTACAGCGGACACCTCGCAACGAATCAACGCGGGATAAAGTCTTTTGTGATGTAACCGTTGTCATAGCCATAAGGTTATCTGGCCATGAAATAGAATTTTTATGAAGATACTCCCCAAACTCTGCCATCCGATCTGGTCTCTTGGTAAGCAATAGCCAAATATGCTGATCTCCAAAGCCTTTGATCGGCTGGATCAACTCGTTTGTAAGTACAGAGAAGGGCATGCCCTCAACGAATGCATCGCCCATGTCGCTTATAAAAATGACCCTGGGTAAACCATTTAACCAGGGTTTGTCCATCCGGGCTTTCCCATTCAATTTAGACCATTTGGCTGCCATTTTTACACGCCCTGCAAAAAACTCTGGTCGATCAAAATTACGGGCATAACCCTTGTGTCCTGCTCGTTTTGCGTGAAGATCGCCGGCATAGCATTTACAATTTTCATTTATTATGGTTTCCCCTAAAGAGGGTTCCTCCAACGGCAGTTTTTTCTTATTTTGAACAAAGTTCATTGTAGTCCAATCTTTGGTATGTTGGCGAAAATCGTCTTCATTAACTTCAATTTTTTGTTCTTCGCACTTTTTGAAAATTAATTTGCGAATTTTTTCGGCACTAGGCCAAAGCTCACACCCCTGGCACCCCATAACCGGATTAATGGTAGAGTCCGTCCACTGAATTCCTGTTTCTTTCATTTTACACGTGTAATTTCTGGAGTTTCTTGATTTTCAATCGAGTCGATGTGATCGAAATGCTCCTTCAGTTCTCTGAGTTTTTTTTCAATCTTGTCGGCTATATCCTCTCCCTTAGTTTTTTTGAAATCCCGGAAAAGTTTGAGAGTTTGATTAATGTGATTTGCGCACTCTTTTGGGCCTAACTTGTTATCAGCCCTTTGGTATCCAGGCTCCTTATCAATGGAAGTGTGAGAGAATTCTAGGGGTTGATCCTCAAGTTCTGTGACTAGTACTCTATTTGAGTCCTGATCGGATGATTCTGAAAGCATCTTTTGAAGACCACGAATTGTGTCATTGTTAGATTTTTGTGCTTCAATCCAAATTTCGGACATGAGCTGACCAAAAGGTTTGTCAGGTGTTTGTGATGTCTTAGCTCTTTCCCTGGCCAGTTTGGCGAGAGTCCTAATTACGCCCTCGCTTTTGGGAAGGTCCTCAGAGTTAACAGAATACTTTTCCAACTTTTCGAAGTTCCTGGCTGCACTTACTAACTGACTAGCTCTCGATTTTTGTATTCCAAGCGATTCAACATACTCGCCATGGTTGGAGAAGTTTTTGGTTTTGTATATTTCTTCTTTTTGCAACTGAAGAAGACTTTTACCTGCTTGTAGAGTACACTCATTAAACTTCTGAATATTTAATTCATGTTCTTTTATTTTTATTTGCTCCATATATTTCCGGGGGTTGTCATGCTCGGTAGTTGCGTGCCTTATTGGACATTTTCCAAGTGCCTCACTTTCCAAGCATGAGGTTAATAGTTTGTCCTGCTTCTCTAGTTAGAGAATGTATGGACTTTTGAATTTACGTATTGATTTGCGGACTAATCGTAAGGTTTTAAATCAACCTACAAAATAACTATTACTGAAAATGCGAATCCGCTATTTTCTATATATGGACACTATTGCCTTGGTTTCTTGGGTATGTCAAATAACAAAACAAAAAAGTTTCACATTGACATAATTTCTGCCCTGTGTTTACTTGAAGTATGAACTTCGGAAATTTGCTTTCTCAAATATTGGACGAGTTAAAGATATCTACTCCCCAGTTTGCTCATATGATAGGGGTGAAACCATCAACCCCGTATTTTTGGCTTAAAGGGCGTTCGGTGCCTGGACAAAAAACATTAGAGCTAATTGTAAACAAACTGGGCTTGGATAAAGAATCAGAAATCAAACTTCTCGCCTTACATGCAAATCACAAGAGAGCAAAAGTTGTAAATATTCGGGAGAACAAATCCATATCTGATAGTAAATTTGCAAAGCGGTTTAGAGAGATTTTAAAATCATCGGACATACCTATTTCTAAACTTGCGAACAAATCTGGAGTAACCAGGGCAAGTATCTATTTCTGGCAAAATGGTGATTTGATTCCAAAAGTTGAAAAACTCTCAAGCGTCCTAAAATTCCTTAATATCGGGGATGAACTGACCGGTGAGCTCATTTCCCTTTGTCAATCTGAGTCTAAACCCCGCCCAGTCGGTTATAAGAATAGATCCGTCTGGGAAAAAGACGCACTTGATCGATTTCTTAAACATACCGGGTTCTCAAAAATTAAACTACATCGCCCCAGAGAGTTGAGTACAAACTATGATTTAATTTTGTCACTGGGCTCAGGAAGAAAAAAGATACCCATCATCTTTAAGAATAAAACAGGTGACATGAATTTAGTTTTTGTGATGGCATGTAAGGCTCGTCAAACTACAGCATCCGAGAATGCGATCGTTGTAACTTTTAAAGAAGTAAAGGATTACGATGAGGGACTGTTTAAATCCTTTGGTATTACCCTTATGACCGAGGAAATGTTTTATTTATCAGAGACTGAGATGGTCTCAAAACTAAGGTAATTTTGGATATAATTTAATCTATTTTGTTTTTTAGAAATTGAAATTATCGAATAATGTTTGAATTATGAACAGAAATCAAAATCGTAGAATGTTAAAGAAGGTTGAAGTAGCTGAAATGTTTTCAGTTAGCCAAAGAACTATTGATCGACTTATTGCCAGTGGCAAACTCCCTCGGGTAAAGATTGCAGGGTGTGTACGAATTCGTCTTGCAGATGCAGAAAAACTGATACAACCAAAATGATTTATGATGTAAAAAAAAGGGCTAGAAGAAAAAACGGTAAAACTGTTCTTTCTAGATGCTATAGTCTGTACTACAGATTTGATCCAATGGTTTCCCCCAAATGGCTGGCTCTAGGTGTCTCGGACAAAGAAGCAGCCTTGGCAAAAGCAAGAAAATTCAAACGAGAGTATGAGGCAGAAGCAGCTGGAATAATATTTCCAAAACCTATTCGCGAGGCTGCAGTAGCACCATTAAAAATCCTTATTTCAGACTATGTAAGCGACATGCGGATGCGGGTGAAATCTTCGACCAGCAAATCTCCCAAGCAAAGTAAAAGCCGTTTGATGCGTCTGTGTAAAGAATGTGGCTGGCAAAAATTATCAGATATAACCGCTGATTCCTTTGTGAAATGGCGTTGCAAAACTGATCTATCCCCGAAGACACTAAACCACTATTTGGCTGAAGGAATTACTTTCATTAATTTTCTCCTCAAAACAGAAAGAATTTTAAAAAACCCCTTGGCTGATGTTTCAAAATTAACCGTGAAGGGTAGGGAATCCAGGTTAAGAAGAGCTTTTACCAACGAAGAACTTACTTCGCTTTTTCGCATCGCACCTGAATACAGAAAAACTGCATATCTGTCCGCTGTGCTAAGTGGCCTTCGGCATGGCGAACTATCAAAGCTTCGGTGGGGTGATGTAGTATTCGAATCTCCCACACCTCATATTTTGGCCCGCTCTGCAATTTCCAAAAACGGACAGGATGCTAGGATTCCGATGACAAATCAGCTGGAAAAGGAGTTGCTTAATCATAGGCCAGAGAGTTGGACAGAAAACGATCTTGTTTTCCCTAAGGGTGTGCCAAGAGCCAGAACCTTAAGAGTTGACCTTGAAAGTGCAGGAATCCCGTATCAGGACGAAATGGGTCGCTTTGCGGACTTTCACAGTTTTCGTTACACTTGGGGAACCATACTGCAGAAAAATGGAGTCAATTCCAGGACTGCTATGGAGCTGATGAGACATTCTGATCGGAACCTTACTGACAAGGTATATACCGACACAAATTTACTTCCTCTGGGGGAGGTAGTTCGCAAGCTTCCAGACATCCAACCGTTGACTGATATATTGACTGAGATTTCCGGGAAAAGGGGTCAAAAACAGGCAAATTCTGGCAAAATTAGCCCTCAAAAAAACGAGGAAAGAATTTGGCTGGATCCCGCTTACTTAAAGGGATTGATTAAGAAAAAGATCCTTGAAACTTTGGTGGAGGTGGCGGGAGTTGAAACTGAATTAGCTAAATAGCTAATTTTCAGTGCCTTGCATCATATTTACATTAGTTGCAGAGTATTATTGTTTTGCGAGAATTGAGACAATGAACGCGTTTTGCGATACGCGGCAAATAAATGCAGAAAAAGGCAATCGAGTTGCTAGGAATTGATAGGAAATTGTACCCCGCCCCAGTGCCCCCGGGTACCGGATTTGAGTCCCGTATTGCCCCTTAAATGAAATAGCAAAATATTTTTTATTGGCCTTGGGTTTAGGTCGCTTGAATCTAGTGAAGCATACTTGTGCGGAAAATTTAGGAGAAATCGGAATGCAGGTTATTAACCCTCCGGGGAGTCTGCTTCTTTCCCAGTATCTATCTGTGATTCAGCAGTTTTGTCAGAGGCGTTGACTGAGATTTCTGACAGGGGTCGTCAGATTCTGGTCACTATAGTCAATCGATGGAAGAGGCTTAGTGAGGAGCTAAAAAAGGTGGTTCTAGCGGTTACTGATATTGCTTAGTACTTTGGCAATTATTGAATAAATCTTTCTTCCAGCGCTCTTTCATTTTCAGAGTTCTGAAGACATTCTCGGGTGGAGGAACGGGTAAGGGTTCTGGGATTTTAGTACTTATTTTAGCTCCAGGGACTATATTTTCGCATTTTCTTAAGGCTGTGGTTCTTAAGATATAGAGAGACTGATTGAACTATTCCTGAGGAATATATTTTTGAAAAAGTTTACTAAAAAACTAATTGAAAAAAAAAATTGCCCCAATATTAAGATAATTAAGTGATCAATCCCCAAGCAAAAGTTCTTAGATTTAAGATGTTTGTTATTTCATCCATCTTTTTGGCTATGCTGCTTGGTGGAG
>JAYQBI010000046.1:0-8932 GCA_038137235.1 Opitutales bacterium
GGAGTGACATCACATAATCTCTGGACTTTTGCAAAATGCTGGAAAGTGCAGCCTGTCCTTGCTCATGAATAGCTTCTCTAACTTCGGGAAGTACTTCGGGAACATTGGTTTTTATAATGACAAGTGGCATATGGAATAATATTAGCCAGATCCCTGTGCTTCCTTCAATCAATTTTGTAGAAGTGAAGATATCCATCAGAGGTTATTTTTTCATTACGATATTGCTTTTTGCTGCAAGTAGCTGCAGCGAAAAAGACCCAGTTGTTGATGGACAAATGGAGGCAAATCAAGACGATTTAAATGATTCCTCTGAAGGCATCACCATGCATCAAAAGATTAGCTTCCAGGAATTAAATAAAAGCTTCGACGCAACCGATAAACGGCGGGTCACTGCCACCCCATTACTCCCCTATCCTCCCCCATCCTCTAAGGACCTTCAAAATGACTGAGGATGTTTTTCAGCCCCAACCATCCAATGTGCTCGACCTGCACAATTTTCGTTTTGAAGAGGTGGTCTCTCTAATTGATGAATTTATATGGTCCTGCCTCCAGCATGGATTTACTCATGCTTCAATAATTCACGGTAAAGGCACAGGCTCACAACGAGTTATTGTGCATAAGGTGTTAAATGATCACCCTGAAGTAGCATCTTATCAATTGGCTGGCGAAAACTGGGGGAAAACCGTTTTAACTCTTAATAAATCAGATCATGCCTCCTGATTTATTCTTTAATAATAACCACGGTATGCTATTAAATTAATCATACAGCAAATTTGTTTTGCGCATCAGGAAGGATGGCAGAGTGGTCTAATGCGGCGGTCTTGAAAACCGCTGAACCGGAAACGGTTCCGGGGGTTCGAATCCCTCTCCTTCCGCCACTTTCCTTTTTTTGTTTAATCTTGCTTCTGTTGCGTGTGCAGGGTGATCATATGAATTAGTGCAATTTGCCCCGTTACTCATTATCTTTGGCCTATTATGCTCTTCCATATTGCCAGCCTCGAACCGGTTGGAGGAGAATCTGGTTTTCGAAGAAATGATCCAGGATTCTTACAAGGGGTTGTGGTATCCTATGTCAAATAAGACGCTACCGTATGAAGGCTTCAAATTGAAAGAAGGAAAATTATACGAAGAAAATGACATAGGAACACCATTTACCGGATGGTACTCTCAATTTGATAGCCATCAAAAGGCACGTTTTCTCGCCTCATTTATGGATGGAAAAAGACAGGGATACTTTGCCGAATGGGATAAGAATAGAGTCTTACGATTAAAAGGTGAGTATTTTGACGGAGAAAAGGACGGTACTCACATTGAATATAACCACCTTGGCATGAAGATTTCTGAAAGAAACTACCTAATTGGTAAATTACACGGGAAGAGCAACTTTTGGTATGAAAATGGCCAAAGAAAACTGGTGTCAACTTTTGAGCACGGATTAATTATGGAAGCAAAAGGTTGGCTGTCCAACGGTGAGCCATGCCCATATACAAAAGTCACAGAAGGGAGAGGTGTGATTTTCAACTTTGAAAAGGGATTTTTAGATCAATTACTACAATCACCGCAAAATCAAGAATATCCCTCTAGTGACTCAAATCACAGTAATGTTCTTAGTTTGGGAGGATTAGGAACCGAGCCCTAATTCCTCATAATTAAGCCCTGCCTGGCAACTCGCCGATTTGATCTGGATCTATGGTAAATCTCGTGAAGGTCTCCCTGTCGCTAGCTTGGTGATACTTCAAGAGAAGTTCTTCATTTTCTCGGTCGAGGTAAAAGATTTGAAGCAGTTTTGCGTGAGAATCGCCCACAAGCTTCTTTGTATCATCAAAAGGAGAGAAGAACTCAGGTTTCAGCTTTTTTAAGTTAGCCAAGGAGGCATCAAGCTCGGCGACAACCTCTTTTTTTCTATCAAGGAATGGGAGTTCGGGAGCTTTTTTCTCCAACTTTAGCCAACTATTTTCTTCAAGCAGAATCCCATAAACTTTTTCACAGAGTTGAAAGTGTGCTTTTATTACCTCTCTTGGTTCCATCTCTAACGGAACTAAATTAATTAAAAGGGTTCAATTAAATTGTCGTTGTCCCTAGGCATTGAATATATGCCAAATCGATTAACGGCCTGCCTGATTTCACGAGTGTCTTCGAGTTGCTCGCGTCTCCATTTTGCCATGCCAAAAACAAAATTCAGATATTTGCTCCCAGCCAAGCCTTCCCTCGCCTCCTTGACCTGATTTACATAATCTTCAATTTCAAGATAAGATTCGCTAGCTTGGACATAGTTACCAAGTTTTTCCTCGCAAAGAGCAATCTGATAAATGAGCGGGACTTGCCAATTTGGGCTATCATCGATGGGGCGAAGTGCCGAGTAAATCCGGTAGGCATTAAAGTATTCGCCTGCTTCAAAAAACTTATTAGCGAGATAATTACCTGTCTTTTTCTTCCAGAAGGCCCAGATGGTTCGCAGTTGTTCAATCTTGGCGTAATCACGATCTCGATCTGATTTCAACTGCTCTTCTTCTATGGTGGAGTTTGGATTAAAGTCAGCTTCACGAAGAAGCGACAAAAGCTGAGAAATTGATTCTTCGTCTTGATTTAAATGCTCGTAAGCAAGGGCTAATAGGTAGTGAGTCTCCGGCACATAAGAACTGTTTGGAAAGAGTGTACTGTAACCCCGGAGTATTTCTTTAACTTTTGCAAAATCAGCACGTGCAGTTTTATCAAAATCTGGCTCCTGTGAGATAACCTGTGTACCTTCACCTTGGCGGGCCACATTTTCTTCTTGCTGCATTGTGGAGACAGCCCGCCTGAAGTGAGCAAGTCCTCTTTTATACTGAACAATAGAACGATCTCGATCGTCCAATTGCTCAAGTCTATTCAGGCGATCATAAAATTTGATCGCACTATCGTAGTTTTCTCCAGCAAGAAAGGTCTCAGCGATTTCTAGCATAGCACGATTTGATTCAGCATCTTTCCTGCTCTCAAAAGATCCGCCCTTTCGCTTCTCTGCGTCTGTAAAAGATTCGTTGTATGGCAATGTAAGAGTCGCATTGATTGCATCGTAGAATTTATTGAGTGCCATTCTATCCGCACCTAACTGACGATAGATTTTACCTAGCCTAATATGTGTTTCGGGGATCGTTGGCGCCCCCCTCTTGAAGCCTTCTAGCAATTTTCTTACGCTGCCCAACGGAGCAGATAAATCTGGGATACCAGGGGCATCTTCATGTTGTTCGAAAGGGTAGTTGTCATTAGATGCGAATTCTTCCAGAAACCTTTCATAATTCTTAGCTGCATCTACCCAGGCCTGATTTTTCTCATGCATATTAATCATGGAAAGAAGAATATCGCGACGATATCTTTTGTGGTTTGGTGCGTTAAGCCTGCCAAGAACGCGATTGCAGTAGGAGGTGGCCTTGAAGACTGAACGGGTAACAAAGGGGTTATTCGTCCCCCCCGAAGCCATCCTTGTGGCCATGATACACTCACGGATTTTCTCTTTCATTTCCTGGTCGATCGTATCCCCTAGCACAATGTAGTCATCAATAAGAATTTCCTCCGAATCGCTTGAATTTTCCCTGGAGTTTAGAACTGGAGATTGAAGAGCAATCGGAACAGAATTAGAAGGCTGAAAAACTTCTTTGCTGGGCATAAGAAGAGAGGATGTCATGCTCGTGGAATCTGGGGAGGATACCGGAAGAGGCTCAACTGTACCAGATGTGACTCCAGGTACAGGAGTCTGCAGCATATCCACCTCATTAAGGAGTTCGCTTAAGGTAAGCTTGGAGAAGTCTACAGTGCGAGAAGAAGGAACAGCAGGTTGGGCATCGGCACCACTAGGTTGAGAGATTGTGGTTAAATCCTCTTCCGGCGGAGAAATATCTGATTCAGCAGCCTTAATAAACTCCTTGGGCATTAATTCATTTTCTGCACGAAATGGCCTGTTCTCAGTAGGAAGAGAGGGATTGTCGTTAACTGATGACTTGCTGGCTCCGTCGATTTCCTGAAGCAAAGAATCAATTCCGCTAATTACATCTTCAATTGACTGCAATTGAGATCCTTGACTATGCGATATATTAGAACAAATCAAAGATGCTAATATGAGAAGAGCTAACTGTTTCATAATTATTTCCTAACCCTCCTTGTGTAAGAAGCACTTGATTGCACTTTAAAATTACCACTATCAGTACTGTAAGGTGGAATGAAATTAACTGAAACGCGGGAAGGTTGGTTTCCAGATTGCTCCAAATTTTCAAACAATTGGATAAGTTGATCAGTTGAATCAACACTTGAATCTCCCAGATTGTAATCGGTGAAAGGATCAGCAGGAGGAAGAAAATCGAGTTCATCCGGTTTTTTTCCGCTTTCTGATATATCATCATCTTCTCCATATGAGGTAAGAGGAAACTCCTCTACTTTGGAGGTAGCATTATCGTCATTGTCAATCACTTCAATTGTTTGAGAGACTGGTGAACCTAATCGCAGTAAGTTTGAGCGGTCAGCAGTTGCTGGAACCTCATGGAATCTCAATTTGGGAGGAGCGTGAAAAGCGAGAAAACAGCTTTTCTTCACTTGGGCTGAAAGTGAATTTGTGGGACCGCTTGGAAATAACCCAAGCAATGATCCAATTGCTGATAGCAGAATTAAGAATTTAGTAATTTTCATATCCATGGAATTTGAGTCTCTGCCATAATAATCGGGCAATGGTGTGAAAACTTTAATTTTTTTTTAATTTTCACCAAGATACATTGCCTAAGTTTTCACGATGAACATGAATCAGGTCTTCCATGGTATGAATATCAGTAGTTCCAATTCCATCATCTTCAAAGGTTACTGCTGTTATCTGAAACGGATCTCCATAATTTATAAGGCACTCTTTTGTCTGTGTCCAGACGGCATACGGAACAGAAAGAGACTCTTCCTTTTCTAATGCTAATTTAATACCCTTTTTGAAGACTGATTCGCAGCATTCAGGAAAATTACAATTGTAGTTGAGATGAACATCCGCGGGGAAATTCTCCAAAATGTGCTGAAAAACAGGTATCGAGGCGACATCGTCTTCACAAAGCTCGGAAGGACGGCGAAGAACGCTTAAACCGTCCTCATTTTTACATGTGTACGCAATTAGCTCACTATCAGTGGAAAGAATTACCTCATCAAAAAAATTTGAATCTAGCAATTTCCTGACGGCTCTGAGAACAAGGGGGACGCCTTTGTAAGGAAGTAAATTTTTATATGCCAGTCTTTTGCTATTTTGACGTGCAATGACTGAAGCTATTATTTTCACAGACTAAAAAATAATACTTACATGGGAATAGCTGCAAGCATCCTTTACTTCTACAATCAGCTTGGAAACTACGGCTATATAATATTTGGTGTTTGATAATGAATACCATCCCATATTCATGCCAAGATATTTCAGAAGGCGATATTAACGCCGTTCAGCATGTCCTTAGATCTCCATACTTGACCCAGGGACCTGAGGTGAATTTTTTTGAGGACGAGCTTAAGGATAGATTTCAAGTCGAACATGCCATTTGCTGCTCAAGTGGAACTGCTGCTCTCCATTTAGCCTACTCTAGTATAGGTATTAATGAAAAATCAATTGGTTTTGTGCCAGCAGTTACTTTTTCGGCTACTGCAAATGCTTTTCGTTATCAGGGTGGTGATGTTGTTTTCTGCGACATTCATCCCGAGACGGGTATTATTGACCTGAATTCACTTGAAGCACAATTAGCTAAATACAGGAATTTGAGCGAAGGTATATGTGCAATCACTCCTGTTTCCCTTGCGGGCAAGGTTGCGCCACTCATTGAAGCCAGAAAGTTAGCTGACTCCTTCGGGTGTAGCTTGATTGAGGATGCATCTCATTCTGCAGGAGCACACGAGGGGTCTGGCACCAGTATTGATACTACTAGTATTTCGAGTCCATGCCTGGATGCATCCTGCATGAGTTTTCATCCAGTGAAACACATCTGTGCTGGGGAAGGTGGAGTTATTTTAACGAATTGCAAAAAAATCGCAGAAAAAGCAACCCAGCTCAGAAGTCATGGAATTATCAGGCCCTTCCCTAATGAGCACCCTACCCCCTGGCACTATGAACAAATTGATCTTGGCTGGAATTATCGTCTATCAGACATACATGCAGCATTGGGCCGGTCGCAGCTCAAGAAACTTGATGCAAGGTTAAGGGCGCGCAAACACATTGCCTTGAGATATAATAACTCATTCTTAGAAAGCCCCTTTCGGGAAATATTTTCTGCTCCAAATTTGGAGGATGGCCACGCTTGGCACTTGTATGTTATTCGCTTTCTTCAAAAAGGAGTAAGGGACCGTGCTCACAAATACCTTAAATCAAAGGGGGTAATGACCCAAGTTCACTACATCCCCTTATACAAGCATCCCTATTATCAGAAGATTGCTGGTGACTTGAGCTTACCTGGAGCAGAAAAATACTACCAGTCATGCTTGAGTATTCCGATGTTCCCTTCTTTATCTGAGGAACAACAGAGCAAGGTGATTGATAGCCTGGAATCATTTATTAAATCTGAAACCTGATGATGGGGGGATATCAGGTTTTAAATGACCAAGTTTGGCAAAGTGGAGTCTATGAAATTGAATCTATTCGGCTCGAGGATGCAGAATTAATCAGGCAGTGGAGAAATGAACAAATTTCTGCACTAAGGCAATCAAGGGAGCTATCTATGGATGATCAGGCTCTTTACTTCAGGGAGCATGTAATGCCCGAATTCGACAGTCCATATCCTGGAAAAATCCTAGTACGGTTTACTCTCAAAGGGTCGCTTATTGGTTATGGAGGTATTGTTCATATAAATTGGGCCGATCGAAGGGGTGAGGTTTCCTTTTTACTTGAGACCAACCGGGCCAATGATCGCAAAAAATATGTTAAAGAAATTAAAATATTTTTAAAAATGCTCTCTGAGATGGCGTTTATCTATCTTGGTTTCAATAAACTTACCACAGAGTCATACAATCATCGATTGTTTCATGTTGAAGCTATTGAGAACTTTGGGTTTAGAAGAGAGGGCGTTCTGCGCAAGCATACCATGATCAATGGACAGTGGATTGATTCAATCATTGCGTCGCTTTTAAAGGAAGATTTTTCAATCTAGTTTAGATGATCTATGGGGCCAGTGCACCGAGAATTCTATTCTCATCTCTATCTTCAAAAATTGCTCTTTACGATTCTGTTTTGAGGCAGGCAAAATCGTTTCATCCTGACGCTTCGGTGTTAGGAGTTGATTGCAACAAAAATTGCCCTGGTGCAAATTCTGTAAAATCTTTTATGGAATTACCCGAACTCCGCGGACTTAGTGATAATGACCTAATTACTTTTCTCTCAAAGGCGGGAGTTTCGCATATTTTACCTACACGGGACGGGGAACTAAGATACTGGTCATCCAAGACAAATTTATTACTTAGTCACAATATAAAGTTCCTGGGTCCTACTTTGAATGCAATAAGTGCCTGCGAGGATAAGTTTTTATTCAACCAGAAAATTTCACCCTGCGAACTCAAGGTAATTCCCTGTTTTCGCTCTCCTAGTAGCTCAGAATATGAGAAGTGGGTGGTCAAAGAGCGCCGCGGTTCAGGTTCTAAAGGCCTATTGATTTCTATTGATAAATTTAGGGCAGAAGAGTTTGGGGCCAGCCTAAGTGAGCCGATTTACCAACCCTATATCGCCGGTAAAGAATTTACTGCTGAAGGCTGGATAAATAAAAACGGGGAATGCATGGCAGTTTTACTTCGGTGGAGAGACAAAGTGGTGAATGGTGAATCATTTGTTTCCACCACTTTTCGAAACACTGATTGGGAGAATAAAATTAAAACACTATTCAGCTCAATCAATGGCCTTAAGGGGCATTGCCTTGGGCAATTTATTGTGGATCATGATGAGAACCTAAATCTAGTGGAAATTAACCCCAGGCTTGGAGGAGCAAGCCCACTTTCCTTATCAGCAGGAATGAATTCAATCCTTTGGTCACTTTGGGAAGAAACTGGCGACCATTCACTTGAGCCGGATTTTCAGCCATTGCCTGGCGTCAGATTAACTAAATTGAATGGTGAGGTCTTTATTTCATACCCAAACTAAGATGATTGAAAAATACCCTAACCTAGGGTCTTATTGGAAGTTTATTTGATTAATGTCTGCTTTAACTTTTGCCATAGCTAATCAAAAGGGAGGTGTAGGTAAAACCACCACCTCGGTCAATCTTGCCCATGCGTTGGCTCTTCATTCAATCCCTACCCTGCTAGTCGATATGGATCCGCAGGGCAATGCGACGAGCTGTCTTGGGCTTGAGAAAAAAAGGGGGGCTGGGATTTATGAGCCGTTGCTTGGTGGAAGTGATTTATCCAGCAGAGTAAAGTCAAGTGGTAGAAAAAATCTATGGATTGTCCCATCTGAATTAGATTTGGCAGCTGCAGAACTGGAACTTAGCCAGGAAAGTAATTACCTTGAAAAGTTAAGGTGTTCATTAAATGCATTAAAGGATCACTACGGGTTGCAGGTTATCCTTATCGACTGCCCTCCCACCCTTGGATTGCTTTCGATGAATGCACTTTGTGCTGCAGATTACCTTGTTGTTACACTGCAATCTGAATTCCTTGCAATGGAGGGATTAAGCCAAATTACTGGTGTTGTGAAGCAATTGATTGAAGCAGGGGTAAGCCCAAACCTAAAACTTGGTGGTATATTAATGACTATGTATGACAACAGAACCAGATTATCGTTAGATGTCTGGCATGAAGCAAACCGTCATTACTCAAGTGAAGTTTTTAAAACTGCTATCCCTCGAGCAATTCGCTTAAGTGAAGCACCAAGTTACGGGCAAACTATTTTTGAGTACGCCCCTGATAGCCCAGGCTCACTCGCATATCGTGCATTCGCGCGTGAGTTCATGAATCGATTCCTTACTCC